>JAUWCP010000021.1 GCA_030609245.1 Hyphomicrobium sp. | reverse complement strand
GGGCGCGCACGCCTTCGGCGCGCTGCGACCGTCGCTCGATAAGGGGGACCTCCCCAATGTCAACGCGCTCGTCGATCGCGAATGCCGTTCGGTTAAACCTCAGTCGTCTCCGTCTCCATCAGATTGACGGGCTGTCCGGGCATGATGGTCGAGATTGCATGCTTATATACGAGCTGCGAGTGACCGTCGCGACGTAACAGCACACAAAAATTGTCGAACCAGCTCACGATCCCCTGGAGCTTCACACCGTTGATCAGAAAGATTGTGAGTGGGGTCTTGTTCTTTCTCACGTGGTTCAGGAACGTATCCTGAAGGTTCTGGACTCGGTCTGCACCCATGGACTTCTTTCGCCTTTTTTTAGGTCTGCTTTGGGGTACTCCGGCCGCCTTTTCGAGCGATCCGGGTGGGTGTTATGTTATAGCTATTATTTCGCACTGCACTACCGCTAGGTATACCAGTTTTCCTTCATAGATGAAGCCGTTCAGCCGTCTGAAATCGCGGCAAATTGATGAAATTTCGAGCGAAGTGTTCGGGTGATGGGACCAGGCTTGCCATCGCCGATCGTCACGCCGTCGATGCGCACCACCGGCATCACCGTATTGCTGGCGGAGGTAATGAATGCCTCGCGTGCTGACTGGGCTTCCGCCAACCGAAATGGCCGCTCCATGAGCGAAATGCCCTCTTTGGCAAGCCCTTCAATCAAAGTGGCTCGCGTGACCCCAGAGAGAATATCGGGACCGATTTGCCGCGTTATGACAGCTCCCCCATCGAGCACGATCCAGGCGTTACTCGATGCGCCCTCTGTCACGAAACCGTTGCTATCTATGAACCATGCCTCATGTGCGCCGTCCTTGCGCGCGGCTTCCTTGGCAAGGCAGGCCGGCAGCAGCATTACCGTCTTGATGTTGGAGCGACGCCAGCGAATGTCGGACAACGATTTGACGGCGATGCCCCGTACTGCTTGCGCTTCTAACGGCTCTGGCGCGCGAGGCCGCACGATGCATACCACCGTGCGTTCTATCTCAGAAGATGGAAATGCGAAATCGCGCGGGGCCGTCCCGCGCGTCACCTGCAGATAGAGAAGGCCATCGCGAACACGATTGCGGCGGACGGTCTCGCGCATGACGTGCGCGAGCGCGGCCATGCTCATGGGTTCGGGAATTGCCAGCTCGGCAAGTGAGCGGCCAAGCCGGGCCATATGAGACCCCTCGTCGACGAGAGCACCACCGCGCACCTCGCAAACCTCGTAAACGCCGTCGGCGAACTGGAATCCGCGATCCTCTACGTGCACGCCGGCTTGTGCGTACGGCAGGTAGCGGCCGTTGACGTAAACAATGCGGCTCACGAAGCCCTCAAGATAAGCTGCGGCAGACCTAACCGTCCCAACCCATGCGTCACGCCTGGCGCAATTCCGCGTTACGATGCTCAGACGAGACGCCAAGCGCGCGCAGCTTACGGTGGAGCGCGGAGCGCTCCATACCGACGAACTCTGCGGTGCGTGAGATATTCCCGCCGAAGCGGTTGATCTGCGCCAATAGATACTCGCGCTCGAAGATCTCGCGTGCCTCGCGGAGCGGCAGCGACATGAGGTGTTCGGCACCGCCGTCGACAGGCAGCGGTACGTTGGAGCCGATCTCATTGGGCAGCATATCGGCCGTAATGACGGCGTCGGGCTCGCCGCCAGCCAAGATCATGAGGCGTTCGATGTTGTTTCGCAGCTCGCGCACGTTTCCCGGCCAGTCGTGGGCTTGCAGAACGGCGATCGCATCCTCGCCGATACGGCGCGGCGCAAGACCCGAGGCGGTGCTGAGTTGTCCAACGAAAAACTGAATGAGCTCAGGAATGTCATCGCGTCGCTCAGCCAATCCGGGTACGCGCAACGGCACCACGTTGAGCCGATGATAGAGGTCTTCCCGAAATCGTCCCTCGCCGATCTCGCGTTCCAGGTCCCGGCTGGTCGAGGAAATGATCCGCACGTCGACAGCGACCTTCTGTGAGCCGCCGATGCGCAAGAACTTTTGCTCGACGAGAACGCGCAAGACCTTGCCCTGCGTCTCGATGGGCATGTCCGCGACTTCATCGATGTAGAGTGTACCGCCGTGCGCCTCTTCCAGCGCGCCCACCTTGCGGGGGCCGCCGGTGCGGTCCTCGGTGCCAAACAGCGCCTCCTCCACGCGGTCGGGCGCCATGGCGGCGGCGTTGAGCACTTCGAATGGCGCGTCTGAGCGGGCTGACTTCATGTGGATCGCGCGGGCTGCGAGCTCCTTGCCCGAGCCCGACGCGCCACGGATCAGAATGCGGCTGTTGGTCGGCGCCACCCGATCGATGGCATTGCGCAGCTGGTTGATTGCGGTCGACTTTCCGATCATTTCGACGCTGAAGGTGGAGCGCTCCCTCAACTCGCGCACCTCACGTTTCAATTGAAACGCTTCCAGAGCGCGCAGCGTGACCAGGATCAAGCGATCGGCCTTGAACGGTTTTTCTATGTAGTCATATGCACCGCGTTTAATCGCAGTGACAGCCGTCTCAATATTGCCGTGACCTGAGATGATGATGACGGGGAGATCGGGGTACGTGCGCTTGATCAGGGACAAGACCTCAAGTCCGTCAAGGCGACTGCCCTGTAGCCAGATGTCGAGTATGACGAGTTGCGGACGGCGTTCCTCGATTGCTTGGAGCGCTTCATCACTGTCGCGCGCAAGCCGTGCATGGTGGCCCTCGTCTTCCAGAATGCCGGCCACGAGTTCACGAATGTCGGCCTCGTCGTCGACGATGAGGATGTCTGCTGCCATCGTTCACTCCTTGGGTCGATATCGCAAAGGCCTACTCGGCCGGTGCTGGTGGCGGTGGGGTCGCGGTCGGAGGTTGGCGATGAGCAACCCCCGGTTCGCGCTTCCAGGGCAAGGTGATGCGTACGAGTGCGCCGCGCGTACGCCCGGGGCCCGTAGGGGCGTCTTCCAGCGTTAACGCGCCGCCGTGCTGCTCTGTGATCTTTTGGACCATCGCAAGGCCGAGACCTGTGCCCTTGCTACCCTTCGTGGTGACGTAGGGCTCCAGCAGTCTTGAGCGGTTTTGCTTGGGTAAACCGATGCCGTTGTCGATCACCTCGATCGTGACTCGGTCGCTCTGCGGCGTCACGATAATCTCGATGCGCCCATTCCAGTCTTTTGGATTGTCGGCATCGCCTTTGGCCGCCTCGACTGCCTCGCTCGCGTTCTTGACCAAATTGGTGATCGCACGAGTCATCAGGCGCCAGTCGAAGGACATTTGCAACGGCTCATCGGGAAACTTTAACTCGTACTTGATGTCGGGATGACCTTCGCGGAACAGCACTACGGGCTCCTGTACCGCTTGGCACAAATCGTGGCGCGCCATCTCCGGTTTTGGCATGCGTGCAAACGCCGCGAACTCGTCGACCATGCTCTTGAGGTCGCCAACTTGGCGCTCGATCGTTGTTGTCAGCCGATCAAAGGTCTCTCGATCGTGGGTGATGGACTTAGCATACTTCTTGCGCAAGCGCTCAGCTGCTAACTGGATGGGTGTCAACGGGTTCTTGATCTCGTGCGCAATGCGCTGGGCTACGTCTGCCCAAGCCGCGGTGCGCTGGGCGACCACGAGCTCTGTCACGTCATCGAAGGTCACGACCGAGCCGACGTCGCCGCTACCTTCACGTTCGCGCGTCGCTATAACCGCAAACGTGCGCGCATCGCCGCCGACCGCGAACGTGACCTCCACTTGCGCGCGGCCTTTGAGGTTCTGCTCGTGCCGCTGGTCGAGGATTGTGCCGAACATCGGTACGGCTTCCTTGAGCTTCTTGCCGACGAGGTCGCTTTCCTCCAGCCCAAGCAGATTTTCCGCCGCACGGCTGACGAGTGTGATGCGGTCACGGCTATCTAGCCCGATCACACCAGCAGAGACGCCTGAGAGCACGGCTTCCATGAAGTAACGCCGTTCGAGCAACTGCTCGTTGGCCGTCACCAGCGCGTCGCGCTGGTGCTTCAGCTCGCGCGTCATCGTATTGAACGTGTGCGACAGCCGGCGCAGATCCCCCTCCCCTCGCTTCTCAGGCAGTTCGACCATCAGATTGCCGGTCGACACTTGTAGTGCGGCGGCGATGAGGCGTCGAATGGGGGCCACGAAACGTCCCGCAAACCACATCCCGACCCAGATCGCAGCCAGCAGAGCTGTCATCGAGATCATGAGATACATGAGCCCGTGCGCCAGCTTCAAACCACCGCGTGCCTCTCTGAGGCGGTTGAACTCGTCGACGTTGCGCGCCGTGCGTTGTAGATAGCGAATGACTTTTGGGCTAACGGGGCGGGCCACGTAGAGGAATTTGCCCGGAAACTTCTCCAACCTCGCGATTGCAGCCACTTCAAATCGCTGCTTTGTTGGCATGAGCAGCGGAACCTGCCCCTCAGCCGCGACGCGTAACGCGCCTATCGGCGGCTGCTCGTATTTGTACTTATCGCTGGCTATCGCCTCGATGAGCGGACGCCCATCTGCGTCGATAACGTAGGCCACAGGCAGATCTCTCAGGCCGGCCTGCACCATGACTTGCTGCTGAAGCTGGCGCTTGTCGTCTCCGATTGCCTCGGCTGCGCGATCGAGATCCCGCGCCATGTTGACGATGTCTGTGCGGATCACCTGGCCGTGCTCGTCGAGGTAGGCGGTCGCGACTTGGCGCGAGCTGATAATGATCGCGCGCGTGCGGCTAGAGAACCAGCCGTCGAGAGACCGCGAGAAGGTGACAGTCGCAGCCACCGCCAGTACCAGGGCAGGCAGTGCCGCAATCAGGCTGAACAACGCGACGATGCGAATGTGAAGGCGCGCGCCGGGCACCTTCTCGCGCCAAGCACGCCCCAACCCGGCCATCTGCCAAGCCAGCATCGCGATCATCGCGAGGATGAGCACGACGTTGAGAAAGAGGACGACGAACACGATCTCGCCGCGTGGGGCGATGGGCGTCAGGCCTGTAAGGATGAAATAGGTTGCCAGCGCGGAAACAAGCGAGAGGACGACTACGCTCAGTCCGATCCAAAATGCGCGATCGCCTGGATTAAGAGGTGAGCTCACCTCGTCCAAGCTCTGACCCTGCTGCGGTGCAACGTGGGCTGCCGGCATCGAATTCTGTCCCAGGAGCCGCAAGCGGCTTCTCACTTATCGGGCGCCGCGTTCTCGCGCACGGAACGCGACGGTTACCGTATTGAAACTGGACTGGCCCAGCTCGATCACACCAAAACCTCAGACCGTGACATTTTCGCGACGTGGCAGATGGGTAACGTGTCGGCACCGCCAAGGCAAGCCCTTAAGCCCCCGGAAAAACGATATTCCTGGTTATGATATTCCTGATAATGAATCGCCTCAGATGCGGTCGACTCAAGGCTGGGGAGTGCGAAACACCCTGATGTCGAGGGCCCGAATACGTGAGCGCAACGTATTCCTGTTGAGCCCTAAAAGCTCTGCGGCCCGGATCTGGTTGCCCCGTGTCGCGGCCAGCGCGGCCGTCAACAGCGGCAGCTCCACTTGCCGGATCACGCGGTCGTAGAGTCCAGGTGGTGGAAGCTCTTTGCCGAAGCTTGCGAAGTACCCAGACAGATATTGTTCGACCCGCTCGCTAAGATCTTTGGCTTCCGCGTTGCCTTGATCGCCCAACGAATTGGGCAGGGCCTCGGTCAGCTCCTGCTCGACGATCTCGGTCGTGAGTGTGTCTTGCGAGTGAAGGGCCGCGATGCGGCGTACAAAGTTTTCCAACTCGCGAATGTTGCCGTGCCATGGGTGGGTCTTGAGGCGCTCAATGGCACCTGCCTCGATCACCTTTTGACCAAGGCCCTCACGCGAAGCACCCCGCAGAAAGTGACGCACGAGATCGCCCACGTCCTCCAGCCGCTCGCGTAGGGGGGGAATGCGAATGGGCACGACGTTGAGTCGATAAAACAGATCCTCGCGGAAAAGCCCATGCTGAATTTGCGATTTGAGATCGCGATGCGTTGCCGCGATGATGCGCACGTTGGTTTTGATCGGTGTGCGCCCCCCAACGGTCGTGTATTCGCCTTCCTGCAAGACGCGCAGTAAACGTGTTTGCGCCTCCATCGGCATATCGCCAATTTCATCCAGGAACAGGGTGCCGCCTTCGGCCTGCTCGAAACGGCCTTGCGTGCGCGTCTGTGCGCCGGTGAACGCGCCTTTCTCGTGGCCAAACAGCTCGCTTTCCACCAGCTCGCGCGGTATCGCGGCCATGTTGATCGCAACGAATGGACCTTGGCGGCGCCGGCCGTAATCGTGCAGCACGCGTGCAACCAGCTCTTTGCCGGTGCCGCTTTCGCCATTGATCATCACCGTGAGATCGGTCTGCGTTAGCCGGGCGAGGACTCGATAGATTTCCTGCATGGCAGGCGAGCGGCCAATCAGGGGCAAGTCCTCGCTCTCGATTTCCTGGGACGATCGCACAGGGCGGCGGCCGGGCTGCGTCAACGCGCGCCCGACGACAGCCACCATCTCGTTGAGGTCAAAGGGTTTCGGCAGATACTCGTATGCGCCCTTCTCGGCGGCGGTCAGCGCTGTCATCAACGTATTCTGCGCGCTCATCACAATTATAGGCAGATCAGGACGTATCTTCTTGATACGCGGAATGAGATCAAAGGCGTTTTCATCAGGCATCACGACGTCGGTCAGCACGACGTCACCTTCGCCCTGGCTCACCCAATTCCACAAAGTCGCGGCGTTTCCAGTCGCGCGTGGAGCGTATCCCGCGCGCGCTAATGCCTGATTGAGTACCGTACGGATGGCGGTGTCATCGTCGGCGATAAGTATGGTTCCACGGGCCATAATGCTACCTCGAGCTGGAACGGGATTTGGGGTTCGGCGTGCTATCCTGCATGGGCAGCAAGACGCGGAATATCGTGCGCTCAGGATCGCTGTCGAACTCGACGATGCCCCCGTGATCGCCGATTATTTTTGCAACCAACGCTAGTCCAAGCCCGGTCCCCGTCCGTTTTGTCGTCACGAAGGGATCGAAAAGGTTGCTTTTGAGATGTTCAGGGATGCCAGAACCATTGTCCTCAATTTGGATCATGAGCGGCAGGCCAATGCGCTTGCCTGAACCCGGCACCGAAAGCCGCACGCCCGGCCGGAAAGACGTCTGCATGACGATGCGGCGGTGATTCTTGTTATCGCCAATGGCCTCGACGGCGTTCTTCATCAGGTTCAAGAACGCTTGCACGAGCTTATCGCGATTGCCGGGCACCGGCGGAAGCGAGGGGTCGTAATCTTCCAAATAGCGGATGCCGCGGCCTACGCCGGACTCACACAACCGCCGGACGTGATCGAGCACATCATGAATGTTGACTGGCTCCATTGTGAGCGGGCGCTCGTCGCCGAACACCTCCATGCGGTCCACCAAATTGCGGATGCGATCGGTTTCCGAACAGATGAGTTGCGTCAGGGAGCGATCCTGATCGGAAACCTCCTGCTCCAAAAGCTGGGCCGCGCCGCGGATGCCAGAAAGCGGGTTCTTGATCTCATGGGCCAGAACCGCGGCAAGCCCGGAAACGGAACGCGCGGCGGCGCGGTGGGTCAGCTGACGCTCTATCATCAGCGCCATGTTGCGCTGTTGGAGCATCAGCACGATGAGGTCAGATTGATCGGGCAGCGGACCGCCGTAAACGTCGACAAGCTTGGGAGTGGAGAATTTCGGCGTTGTGGCCTCGACGCCGTACTCGTTGACTGTCGAGCCGGAGCGGCGCACCTGATCGATAAGCGCCATCAGCGGGCAACCGAAGGCGACAACTTCATCGAGCCGCATTCGTTTCAATACCACGATGCCGGTCGAGAAGAATACTTCCGCGGCGGCGTTCGCGTAGACGATACGATTATCCGACGCGAGCACGAGGATGGGATGGGGCAGCGCGGCGAGCAGCAGGTCGTGCTCAACCGGACGCCGTGGCGTCGGGGGGATCTTTGTGGTCGTGGCGGACTGCGTCATGCCGCTTCCTTCCGCGTCTCCTCATAGAATTCATCGAGGCCGCAAAGTACGCGCCGCGCATTTTCGTCGGTGCACAACCGCCGGCGCCAGGCTTTTACCGTCTGCGCCGTACGCCCACTCGTCTCCAAGTACCAGCCGACGTGCTTGCGCGCATTACGCAGGCCCAAGCCCGTTCCGTAGTGCGACAGCATGCCTTCCACGTGCTCGCGCGCGATACGCGCTTGTTCGCTAAGAGGCGGCACTCCGCCATCGCGTCCCGTTGCAAGGAACTGCGCAATGCGTCCAGGCAACCAGGGCGCGCCGCAGGCCCCTCGGCCGACCATGACACCAGCGGCACCGGAAGCATCCAGCGCATCCTTGGCATCGCCAAGCGTACGGATGTCGCCGTTGACGATGACAGGGATAGAGACGGCGTCCACGACATCGCGAACGGCGCCCCAATCGGCGCGGCCTTTGAAGAACTGGCAACGTGTGCGTCCGTGCACCGTGATGAGCTTGATGCCAGCGTCTTCGGCGCGACGCGCAAGCTCAGGCGCATTGCGTGTCTTGTCGTCCCAGCCCAAACGCATCTTGAGCGTGACGGGAACGCGGACAGCGCTGACGATCGCCTCAATCAACGACAGCGCGTGAGCGACTTTCCGCATCAGCGCGCTACCAGCAAGTTTGCCGGTGACCTGACGCGACGGGCATCCCATATTTATATCGATGATGTCGGCACCAAGGGCCTCAGCAATGCGTGCGCCCTCCTGCATCCAGTGCGTCTCATGCCCAGCAAGCTGGATGACGAAGGGGGCAAGGTCCCGGCCTTCAGCACGACGCAGAACGTCGGGGCGCTTGCGCACAAGCTCCTCGCTCGCCACCATCTCCGAGACGACAAGGCCGGCACCCAGTCGATGCGCGAGGCGGCGGAACGGCAAGTCGGTCACACCCGACATCGGCGCCAGCAGGACGCCGCCTGGCACACTTTGCGAGCCGATCTGGATTGTGCCACCGTAGATTGTCATCATATATGCCTACAAAATAGGCACCCCAACGAACTGCCTTTCATTTGAGCAGAATACGGCCAACGTCTCTATTTCGCAAGCGCGAAAAGGTTCATCCACAATTGCTGTTTGGGCTCCGCATGTCTAAGCAGGCCCCAGGTTTTCTACGGCGTGAATGGCGATGAATTCGACAGCAGCGGTGATTGTGGCGGCAGGGCGCGGCGGGCGTGCAGGCGGCAATGCCCATGTTCCCAAGCAATATCGACCTCTTGGCGGCATGCCGGTATTGGCGCATTCGCTGTGCGCCCTGGCGCGTAGCCCACAGATCGGCGCAATCCAGGTCGTCATTCATCCCGATGACCGGAGGCTATATGACGCGGCGGTTGCCCCTTATTCGGATCGAGTGTTGGAGCCCGTTGCGGGCGGAAACACCCGTCAGGAGTCGGTCCGCCTTGGGCTTGAGGCCCTGGGTGCAAGCAAACCCCATCGTGTGCTGATCCACGATGCGGCCCGCCCCTTCCTATCCCCAGATCTTATCGCACGGCTCCTTACTGCGCTTGAGAGCACTCCAGGAGCCATCGCGGCCGTACCTGTCGCTGATACATTGAAGCGCGCCGCGACGGACGGCACGATCACCCAGACCATAGACCGTGCAAACCTCTGGCGCGCACAGACGCCGCAAGCCTTTCGCTTCACAGCAATCCTCGATGCCCACCGCCGCGCCCTAGAGGCCGGCAAGAGCGGATTCACGGACGACGCAGCTATCGCCGAATGGGCCGGCCTAAGCGTTCAGCTTGTGCCAGCCTCCAGCAACAACGTGAAGCTGACGACCGCTGAGGACCTTGCCCTTGCTGAGCGTCTGTTGACGCCGGTCCCGTCCCCGCTCGAAACACGAAACGGCACTGGCTTTGACGTCCACGCGTTCGCAGCAGGTGATCACGTATGGCTATGCGGGGTGAATGTTGCTCATTCGCATCGTCTTGAAGGTCATTCCGATGCGGACGTGGGGCTTCATGCCCTAACCGACGCCATCCTCGGCGCCATCGGAGACGGTGACATCGGAGAACATTTTCCACCGTCCGATCCAGCCTGGCAGGGCGCAAGTTCGCGCCTTTTTGTCGAAGACGCCGCGGCGCGAGTACGTAAGCTTGGCGGGCGTATCTCGAACGTCGACGTGACACTGATTTGCGAAGCACCCAAGGTCGGCCCGCATCGCTTGGCCATGCGCCAAGCCATTGCTACCTTTCTGCAAATTGATATCGGGCGCGTCGGCGTCAAGGCCACGACGACGGAAGGGCTTGGCCTCGTTGGGCGGCGCGAGGGCATCGCGGCCATCGCCAGCGCCACCGTTCTCCTGCCCAGTTGATTCGATTCGTCTCAAGTTACGCGTGCCTTGTGCGTTGACCCACACAACAGAATCGCGGCATCAAGTAACAAGGGGTTGTATGACCACGAACGAATTCGGGGGCCGCTAATGAATGTCATGACGCAAACGCTGGAGCGCAAACCAGCAGAGATGGCCAGTATTGCGGACATCGCTGAGACAACTGCGGGGGCTTGTCTTGCGACGCGCGTTCGCCAACTGTCACGCATTATCACGCGTGTCTATGACGATGCCATGCGCCCGCTGGGCATCACAGCGAGCCAATACACGCTGCTCGCTCAACTTGCTGCTCGCGACAGCATAACCGCTGTTGAGATTGGCCATGAGCTCGACATCGAGAAGTCGACACTATCGCGCAACCTGAAGCGCCTTCTGGCGCTGGGCCATATCACCATGGATCCGCCCGCCGGACGCCGTGGCCGTGGCTTGCACTTGACCGGCAAAGGCCAAGCGATCTTGAAGGATGCCTTCCCGATTTGGCAGGACGCGCAGACGCGCGCCGTCTCAGCTATGGGGGCTGAGAGCCGTAACGTGCTCGATGGTCTCTTGAGCCAGGCCGAGAAGCTAGCTCCTGTTTGACGACGCCAGCCGGTCACGCGAGATTAGGGAACGCGCAATTTGCCGTTCCCTGGTCTGCCGTACCGCATGAGCACATTTTTTCCTGACGACCTTCTCCGCGATGCTGAAGCTCTGCTCTCAGAGTTACAGCGCCGCTCACTCTCGCTTGCAATCGCTGAGAGTTGCACTGGCGGTCTCGTCTGTGGATTGTTGACCGAGATACCCGGTTCGTCCGCCGTTCTGGAGCGCGGCTTTGTCACCTATTCCAACGCAGCTAAATCGGAACTGCTAGGTATCGATCCCGTGCTCATCACGCGCCATGGCGCTGTGAGCGAGGAGGTGGCACGCGCGATGGCCGAAGGGGCGGCGGCACGCGCCCCGGTCGACATCGCTGTCTCGGTGACCGGCATCGCAGGACCTGAAGGCGGGACCGTGGAGAAGCCGGTCGGCCTCGTCTACGTTGCTGGAGCCTGGATCGGATCGGCAACGCTCTGTCATGAATACCGCTTCGGAAATTTAGGCCGACGCCCCATTCGCCTTGCCAGTGTACGGGAGGCCGTTGCTATGGTGCGGACCGTGATGGCCAAAGGTCCGCCTAACGGAGCAACAACTTAGGCCCAATTTAGATGAGACAAATGCAGGCGCCTAAGGAGCAGAAGTGAATGACAAACGGACTTCGCCTTCTGACAGGAGCTGCAGTGCTTGCCGTCTTCCTGCTGGGGCTCTGGCAATCGCAGGCGCGCGCGACAGACCTCACCGCGCGCCAGGTAACCGAGCGCCTGTTCCGTGCTGACCCCGCAGCCCCGCCCGATTTCAGCAACATGGACTTACGCGAACTCGATTTGAGCGGCCTAAACTTTAAGGGCGCAGCTCTCAGAGGTAGCGATCTGTTTGGCGCCGACCTTTCGGGAGCAGATCTTTCGAAGACTGATCTCAGCAATGCACGTCTCGATCGCGTCATCCTTATCGGGGCACGCTTGGATGGCGCCAACTTGTCGGGTGCCACCATGCTACGCCCGTCCGCCTTCTCATCCCTTTTGGCCACAGTCGGCGAGGCATCGAGCTTCGCCGGAGCCAATTTGCGCGGGGCTAAAATTTTTGGGCGTTTCAATAATGCCAATCTCAGCGGTGCGAACTTGACCGGCGCAACGCTTGCGCCTTTCAACGAAACAGGATTCATCGAACATATTTGGCGCACGGAACTCGCCGGCGCCAATCTCTCGGGGGCGACGCTTGCGGATGCGGACCTGAGCTACACGCTACTTGCGTTCTCTAATCTACGTGGCGCCGATCTTTCTCGTGCGGTGCTCAAGAACGCTGATTTGACCCGCGCTGATCTGACGGGTGCCGACCTGACGAGCGCCGACCTTACCGGCGCCGATCTCTACGGCGCGAACCTGACCGGCGTGCGCGGGCTGGAGACGGCCCTCGGCTTGGAGAGCGCCCGCAACTTCGAGAAGGCGATCCGCTAGAGATCACCAAGTGCCGACTTACTACTTGCTGGGGTTGGCAATCTGCGCAGTCGCCGCCGGATTCGCGTAAAGCTTGCGCGCACGCTCCTCGAAGGCGTTAGCAAACTTGCGTACCGCCTTATCGAACACGGTACCTATGAGCAACGCCAGTATGGTGGAGCGGAATTCATACGTTATGGAAAAGAGGACTTCTGATCCGCCCGCGACGTCGCGAAAGCGCCACTGGTTCTCTAGATGGGAAAAGGGGCCATCCAGATAAGCAACGATGATCTCTCCCTCGTCAGGGCGCAACGTCACGTGGCTGGTAAAGGACTCGGCTATTGCGTGATAGCCGATCGCCATAGTTGCCACGAGTTCGGTTTCTGCACCCCTCTTCTCACGCGAGCGCACATCGAGGCTCTCACATAACGGAAGAAACTCAGGGTAGCGCTCAACGTCGGCCACCACTGCGAACATTTGTTCGGCGCTAAATGGCACGCGCCGCGTGGTCTGGAATTTATGCACGGGTGGCTCCGTCTTGTATCAAGTCACCCGCCGCGCTGCCGTGAGGCGCTCGAAGTCCTCCCCGGCATGATAGGACGAGCGTGTTAAAGGGCTCGCCGCTACGAGCAGAAATCCTTTAGAGACAGCAATGTGACGCAGCGCATCGAACTCATCGGGCGGCACGAAGCGCTGCACTTCGGCATGGCGGCGGCTGGGCTGCAAGTACTGTCCTATGGTGAGGAAATCGACGCCCGCGGAGCGCAGGTCGTCCATCACCTGCATAATCTCCTCGCGCATTTCGCCTAAGCCAACCATGATCCCTGACTTCGTGAAGAGTTGCCGATCCATCTCTTTTGCGCGCTGTAACAGGCGCAGCGAATGGAAATAACGCGCGCCGGGCCGGATGGATAGATAAAGGCGCGGCACCGTTTCGAGATTGTGATTGAACACATCGGGAGCTGCATCGATGACTGTCTCAAGCGCACCCTCTTTGCGCAAAAAGTCGGGTGTCAGGACCTCGATCGTTGCCGTCGGCAGCGCGGTTCGGATGGCGGTGATCACACGGGCGAAGTGATGAGCTCCCCCATCGGTGAGATCGTCGCGATCGACCGATGTTATGACCACGTGCTTGAGGCCCAGCTCTTGGACCGCTCTTGCGACGTTATCAGGCTCGCTGGGATCGAGAGGACGCGGCAGGCCTGTCCGCACATTGCAAAAGGCGCAGGCCCGTGTGCAGGTGTCGCCCATGATCATGATGGTCGCGTGGCGCTTTTCCCAACACTCGCCAATGTTAGGGCACCCGGCTTCCTCGCATACGGTATGCAGACCGTGGGCGCGAACGATGCGCGCTGTCTCCGCGTGCGCTGGGGAGCCCGGCGCCTTCACGCGGATCCACGCAGGCTTGACCGGGCGCACCATGCCCACCCTGGCAACTTCCGAACTCTTCGCATCCATTTTGGCGGGGAGGCTTTCCATTCACGCTCCAAGCAGCAAGCAAGCCGCCTTTTCATTCCCTAACGTGGCCAGCGCTATCGTGCCAATCAAGCCCAACTCGTTCGGCCGTTTCTTGTTAGCGCGCAATGATGCGCGCCAGAATGACTATGAGGATAGCGCCGATGGTCGAGACCACGACCTGGTCGCCGAATTCGGACCCTGTGGTGAAGGGTAGATTAAGCAGGTTCGCGCGAACCATGGCGCCGCCTATGTAGGCTCCTATGATCCCGACGAACATGTTGCGGATCAGCCCTCCGCCACCCAGAATCAGCCCGGCGATCCAACCGGCAATGAGGCCGTTGAGCGCCATGACGATCCACGGCCAGTAAACTGAGTAGTCTTCCATCGCGCGCCAATCCCCTTTTGAAGTGTTGTGTTGTGTTGTTTTGTTTTCTTGTTACGCGATGAGACGGGCCAGGATGATGATTACGATGGCGCCAACCGAAGCCGTGACGATTTGTGATGCGATGCGGCTTTTGATCCCGAGATCGATGCCCAGCACATCGAATAGATAGCCACCAACGAATGCGCCGATCACGCCCGTGATGAGATATCGCACAAGCCCACTGCCGCCGACGACCAATGAGGCGATGAAGCCAGCGACGATACCGATGATGAGGAAAGTGATCAGAGCGCGTGTTTCGATGTTCATGGTCGTTCCTCCTCTAAGGTTCCAAGCCGCAACGTGAGATCGAAATCAGCGGCCGGCATCCGGCGGGATATGAATGGCCCGGCCGTAAGCAGCCAGCACGCTCTCGTACATCATCTCCGATAGTGTGGGATGTGGGAAGACCGTACGCATGAGATCTTCCTCGGTGGCTTCAAGTTGCATCGCAATAACAAAGCCCTGGATCAGCTCGGTCACCTCGGCGCCAACCATATGCGCACCGATCAGCTCGCCGGTGTTGGCGTCAAAGATGGTTTTGACAAGGCCTTCACGCTCGCCTAACGCGAACGCCTTGCCGTTGGCGCGAAAGGGAAAGCGCCCGATGCGCACCTGCCGACCTGTTGCCTTCGCCTTGTCTTCAGTGAGGCCAACGGATGCGACTTGGGGATCGGAGTACGTGCAGCCGGGGATACGCAGCTTGTCGAGCCCATGAACATTGAGCCGCTTGATCGCCTCTACGCACGATACACCTTCATGCTCAGCCTTGTGCGCCAGCATCGGCGCTCCCGCCACATCGCCGATGGCATAGATACCCGGCACGTTCGTGCGCCCGAGGCTGTCGGCAACAATTGTTTCCTTATCAATCGTGACGCCAAGCTCTTCCAGACCCAGCCCTTCGACATTACCCACGACGCCGACAGCGGAGATGGCGCGTTCCGTCCTGATCGTCTGACGCTTACCGTCTCCAAACTCTATGGTGGCGGTGACGGCATCGGCCTCTTTTTCCAACTCTACCACCTTGGTGCCGGTGAAGATCTTGATGCCATGTTTCTCGAACGCCTTTCGCGCGAGCGCGGCAATTTCGGCGTCTTCTGCCGGCAAAATCTCGGGCAAGATCTCGACCACCGTCACGTCCGCGCCGAGCGCGCAATAAAAGGAGGCAAACTCGATGCCGATCGCTCCTGAGCCAATGACGAGCAGCGACTTTGGTATTGCCGGCGGTAGCATCGCCTCAAAGTACGTCCAGATCAGTTTGCCGTCCGGCTCCAGACCGGGAAGCACACGTGGACGCGCACCCGTTGCAACGATGATGTGTTGCGCCGCGTAGTCTCCAGGACCCAACGCACCCTTTGGCGCAGAAGGTTCGTAGTGCTCCGGTGCTTTCTTAAGTCCGCGGACCGCGAGCTTTCCAGGCCCCGCGATGCGCGCCTCCCCCCAGATGACATCGACACCGTTCTTCTTGAGCAGAAACCCGACACCCGTGTTGAGCTCGCCGGCCACTGCCCGCGATCGGCCCACGAGTGTTTTCAGATCCACGCGCGTTTTGCCGCCGCGCGTGATGCCGAACTCGTTCGCACGCGCGCACATACGATAGATCTCGGCAGAACGCAGGAGCGCCTTGGTTGGAATGCAGCCCCAGTTCAGACAGATGCCGCCCAAGTGCGCACGTTCGACAATGGCAGTTCGAAAACCAAGCTGCGCGGCGCGAATGGCCGCCACGTAGCCGCCAGGCCCTGCACCCAGGACAACGATGTCATAGTCGCGACTGGTCATGCGGCACGCACCCTTCCACTGGGGCAAGATCCCCGGCGCCGAGTGTGCCGAGCCCCCACCACATCATACGTGGCAGCGTGCGCCGAGATATTCGTTTAGGCGTTGATTGTAGAGATCGGCCTGGGCTTTTTGCGATTTTGAGAGTTTTTTGCCAGCGTTCTGCCGTTCCACTAGGGCCGGCACGCCTTTGCTGTCCAAACGGTTGAGATCAGCGCGAATAGTCTGGCAGGATTGGCCCCCGGCCAGAGGTGCTGCGCCCGGATCACCATTGGCAGCACACGCTGCAAGCACCAACGTCGCAGCGCTAGCGATAAGCCTGTTAGAAACGCGCATTCTCTGTCCCGTGTCTTGCAACTTGCCCTCAGCCACCAGAGACAAGCCAAGTCGTGTTTTCACCACACGCAAACGTAGCGCGCAAGCCCCTCGCGTGCGGTTGTCACGCCTTACGGCGCTGGTGGCCCAATAGCAGGGGCTCCTGGCTGCGGGGACACCTGCACTGCTTCGGGCTCCCCCGATGCTGGTGGCGCACTTGAAATAGTTCCCGTCTCTATCGATGTTTGCGCTGCCTCGGGTTTCTCCTGCGCTATTGGCGCGATCACAGTAGTTTCCGCCTGAGGAGATGCTTGTGCTGCCGCGGGATTATCTTGTGCTGGTGGCGCAATGACAGCAGTTCCCGTCGCTAGAGTTGGTTGAGCTGCTTCGGGTTTGTCCGGCGCTTGAGCACTTGCATCCGTCACCCCGAGAGAGACAGTTGCAGGCTTATGCTCAGGAACGGGCGGTTTCGTTGCTGCTAGCTTCTGTTTCGCAGCGGCGGCAGCCTTCTTATCCGCATTTGTCGGCACCGCAGCGACGCTTGGCTTCGGCGGCATGTTTGAGCATTTCGCCTGGAAGTCATCGTTAGCCTTGTTGAGTTCGGCTACCTTGGCGAGATCCGAAGAGTTCAATTTGTATTTTTTCTTCGCCGCCTTGGCGACCTTCTCAGGCACGCCTTGGTCTGCCAATGTCTTGATCTGCGCGGCAAGCGTTACGCATGCCGGATCGGGGGCAGCATTGAGGCTGCCGGTCGTCATCGTGCCGTCCTGGGCACAACCAGAGACAAGCACACCGATCGCGAGAAACGCGATGCAGAATTTATAGTTAGTCTTCATAGCGCAGTACTCCGACGCTGAAACCGTTGGGAAGGTACGCCCACAGCGTTGTTCCCGCTTCTAGTCTCGCCGCCGACCAGCCACAAGAGAAGTGCCTTAAACGTATGCCCCCGACGCTCAATCTGCAGCCATTATATAGTGGAAATGAGGCTAACGTGCCCGGCGGGCCACACGCCGCAAAATAACTCCGCAAGGTCGACTGCAGCAGCGAATTTGCTCAGACATCGGATATCCGGATATGAGCCGGCCTCAAACCAACATGCGAACGGGGTCCTCGATAAAGGCCTTGAAGGCCCCAAGCAGGGCAGCTCCCGTCGCGCCATCGACGACGCGGTGGTCGCAAGAAAGAGTAACATTCATCACAATTGCGGGCGCGATACTCTCTCCCACGACGACGGCGCGGCGTTCCGCGGTGCCAACAGCGAGGATCGTCGCGTGGGGCGGGTTGATGACGGCGTCGAAGCTCTTGATGCCGTACATGCCCAGATTTGAGATCGACGTGGTGCCGCCCTGGTACTCGTGTGGTGCCAATCGGCGCTTGCGTGCGCGTTCGGCCAGATCACGCATCTCGTTGGAGATCTCTGAGAGCGATTTAACCTCGGCTTGGTGAATGATGGGCGTAAAGAGGCCGTCTTCCACTGCCACGGCCACGCCCACGTCTGAGTACCTGTGGCGCAGCATCCCACCTTCGGTCCACGTCGCGTTCGCTGCCGGCACCTCTTGCAGCGCAAGCGCCATTGCCTTGATGATGAAGTCGTTGACAGAGAGTTTGTAAGCGCGCGGGCCCTCGTGCGGTGAGGCGGCATTCATACGCTCGCGTGCGCGCATCAGGTCGTCTAACCGACAATCGACCGACAAATAAAAGTGCGGAATTGTCTGAGTGGCGATCGTGAGCCGCTCCGCGATCACCTTGCGCATGTTGTTGTGGGGCAGGATTTCGTAGGTGCCCTTGTCGTAGAGTGCGAGGATCTTTGCATCGGAGAGCGCCGGCACAGCGGCGAACGCCCGGCCCGGCACAGTGGCGACGGCCTGTCCCGCAGAAGCACCGTCGCGGCCTGCGCCCAACGCAGCCTCGATGTCGCGCTTGATGATGCGATTATGCGGGCCTGACCCCTGCAAGCTCGCAAGATCAAGGCCGGCCTGCTTGGCTAATCTTCGCGCAAGCGGAGACGCCAGGATGCGGTCCTTGTGAGCGGCCTCGGCTACGGTTGCCATCTTTCAGCGCCCCTCAAGTAGCCTCCAACGTCGCGTTCTTCGACCAGCCATGAACGAAGGTGAGATAGGCAAGCGCGATGTAGCCCGACACGATCGCCTGCCGCGCGTTAAATAGGCCATCGAGAATTTCCGCCTCGCTCATTGTCTGTCGTCCCTCGGCCTGCCTCAATGCTTCGTCTGTCCTTTGAGCTGACCAGACATGCTGCCCGACGATGTCTCAAAGCTGCTCGTGAAGGCCTCCCGGAGGGCCGCTTGCGCCTCGTCCTCCTGCATGTAGCCGTTAAGAGCTGCAGCCTTGGCAACGTGATGGCCGACCTCTGCCAAAAGCCGCCCCCAATCTGCCACGTGGTCTCCAAACGCCGATGCATTAAGCGAAACGAGCAGGGATCCATCGCCGATCCACGCGCGCAGCACTTCGACCGCGGTTTCAGACTCATCAACACCGTCGGGCGGATCGAGCTCAACTGGAAGCTCATCGTCCATCGCTCGTCCTCCTTTGTAGAACTATACGTAAAGTACCGAATTGACCGCCGCGATGACCTGAGCGACCGAGGGAAGCGCCAGCGCCTCCAAGTTTGCCGCATAGGGCATCGGTACATCCGCGCCCGAGACCTTCGCCGGCGGGGCGTCGAGATCATCAAAAGCTTGCATCGCCACTTGGGCGCAGATTTCGGAGCCTACCGAACACACAGGCCACGCTTCTTCAACCGTGACTATGCGATTCGTCTTGCGCACCGACCTTAACACCGTCTCAAGATCGAGGGGACGCAATGTCCGCAAATCGATAACTTCGACCTCGACACCCTCTTTGGCGAGTCGATCGGCAGCTTCCAAGGCGTATGTCATTCCGCGCGCAAACGATACGATGGTGACATGCTGTCCCTCACGCGCGATCCGCGCTTTTCCGATCGGCACAATCCAATCATCACCCGTCGGCACCAGGCCGCTGCTCCCGTAAAGGATTTCGTTTTCGAGGAAGACGACCGGATTGGGATCCCGGATCGCGCTTTTCAGAAGTCCCTTCGCATCAGCGGGCGTTGAGGGAGCGATAACTTTGAGACCCGGCACGTGCGCATACCAGGCTGAATAACATTGACTGTGTTGGGCGGCGACGCGGGCGGCGGCCCCATTCGGCCCGCGAAAGACAATAGGTACGCTCATCTGGCCGCCCGACATGTAGCGTGTCTTTGCTGCTGAATTGATGATCTGGTCGATGGCCTGCATAGCAAAGTTCCAGGTCATGAATTC
>JAUWCP010000047.1 GCA_030609245.1 Hyphomicrobium sp. | reverse complement strand
GTCGGTAACAGCCCCGCCATTCGCCTCGGTCGAGCCCCCGTTGCTATCACTGCGCGGACGGCGCACCGGCCGGCGCAAGAACTCCGGCTGCTCATGGCTCTCTGCAAAACTCTCGCCGCGCGAGGATTGTCCTTCGGCGGCCGGCGGCTGACCGTCGCCATCTCCCCCGGTTGCTGCGCTTGACCGAAAACCACGCCCGCCCCCGCGACCACCGCCGCGTTCTTGGCGATCGGACCGGCCCCGAAAGCGAGACTGCTCTTGTCCGCCGCGATGGCCTTCGGCCCGCGGCTGCGGTTCTGGATCATGCTGACGCAAAGGCGGGTGGGGCGGCTGCACGTCGCCGCCCGCGTTATTGTCTTCGAAGTCCTCGCCAAACTCCGCTGATCCTTGCGCTGCTAACTGACGGGGGCGTCCTATGCCACCATTCACGCCCTCGCCCCCCTGGCTTATCTGCTGTTGGCGGAACGAAAAGATGATTCGGTTGTAGTGCTCCGCGTGCTGCAGATAGTTCTCAGCGAGCACCGGGTCCCCTGATATGCCGGCATCGCGCGCCAACGACATGTACTTCTCAGCGATGTGCGCCGGCGTACCGCGAATCTTTACATCCGGTCCCGCGCTCTCAAAGCTGCGTGTTAGCGGGTTCTGGCTTTTGCGCTGGTTGCCGCGTCCGCGGCCCCTGCGGTTTTGCTGTCCTTGCCTCATTGGCTCCGTTCTCGATCGTGAAAAATTCGTGAAGGCGCGCGCTCGCCCACTGGCGGCAATATCCCGTCGCTTATTGCCCCGCCCTCAGGGCAAGTGTCGCTATCCCAAGCACATCTGTGCGTACGGAAGCAGCACCAAATAATTTGTTTTCGTGACGCTCAAGCGGCAGTCGACACATCCAGTCGGAAAAGGGCGTACTACGCCGTGCCGCCAGCGATCGCCTCTTCAGCGTTAGCAGCAGGACGTTGCGCACTTGCGCGGAGGCACCCTTCTGCTTCGCAATCCCAGCTCGCGCAGCCCGCCGGGGTAACATCGTTCCCGCAACAAAGGCGCAACGCACGATCAATACGGCTGCACCTACACTAGCGCGGAACCAGAGCAAATCAAACTATTTTTCGTTACATGGCTATACCTGTATCTTCGCAGCCACACAGCGTAAATGGTCGCCAAGGTCGCGACTAAATCGAATTTTGGTTGATGCTTGCGTGCCGCTGACAGGGCTTAGGAGTTCGGCTACAGCGCCCGACTGCCCCGCTCCCACCTCGAAAAGCACCCAGCCAGACGAAACAACCTGGCCGAGTTCGGGGATAACTTCTCGGTAAACACTAAGACCGTCCACCCCACCGTCAAGTGCACCGCGTGGATCATGATCGCGCACCTCTGACGCGAGCGCCGCAATCTGGTGGGTTGGAATGTAGGGCGGATTGCACACCAGCAGCTCAAACGGTCCCTCTAGGCCCTCAAGGGAGCGGCGAACCTCAAATCGCGCACGGCTCGCGACCCCATGTCGCGCCGCGTTCTGGGCGGCGACCTCCAACGCTTCGGCGCTGACGTCCGTGCCGACGCCGGTCGCGGACGGAAGCTCGGCGAGAAGGGATACCAGGAGACAACCCGACCCAGTGCCGACGTCCAAAATATGAACCGGCTGCGCGCGCCAGCCCTCCTCATCCACAAGCCCCAGCGCCGTCTCGATCAGCGTTTCACTGTCAGGTCGCGGGTCGAGAACCGCCGGCGAAATACCAAAGTTACGGCCGTAGAATTCGCGGCGTCCCAAGATCCGCGAGACGGGCTCACGCGCGCAGCGCCGTTTCGCCAATACCTCCAGGTGCCGGCGTTCGACTTGCGTTAGCGGCCGTTCGGGTTCGGCAATAAGCTGGGCTGCATCACACCCTGCCGCTTCGGCGACAAGGAGCCGAGCATCGCGCGAGGGTGTGTCGACGCCTGCCTGAGCAAGCGCACGGCTGACGCGCTGGACAGCATCGCTCATCCGCTCGGCCTCAGCCCCGATCTCAAAATCAAGCACTGGCATGGCTTTCCATCGCTGCAAGCTCGCTGGCCTGATGGTCGGTGATGAGCGCATCGATCAACTCGTCCAACGCGGTGCCTTCCAGCACTGCATCGAGCTTGTGTAGCGTCAGGTTGATGCGATGGTCGCTCACGCGCCCTTGCGGAAAGTTGTACGTGCGTATGCGTTGTGAGCGGTCGCCTGAGCCAACCTGACCCCTTCGCGACTGGGCGCGCTCGTCGGCAGCGCGCTGTCGCTCTCGCTCATAGATGCGCGAGCGCAAGACCTGCATTGCGAGCCGCCGGTTTTGGTGCTGCGACTTCTCCGCCGAGACGACGACGATCCCGGTTGGCAAATGCGTCATTCGCACTGCTGAGTCCGTCTTATTGACGTGCTGTCCGCCAGCTCCACCTGCGCGCATCGTATCGATGCGAATATCGTCGGGTCGAATGTCGATATCCACGTCCTCAGCTTCGGGCAACACGGCAACGGTTGCGGCCGAAGTATGAATGCGCCCACCCGTCTCCGTCTCGGGAATACGCTGCACGCGGTGCACACCCGATTCAAACTTAAGCCGCGCAAATACACCGCTGCCCGAGATTGACGCGACAATCTCCCTGAAACCTCCCAGATCGTTTTCCGAAGATGAGATGATTTCCGTCTTCCACCCCTTAAGCTCAGCATAGCGCGCGTACATGCGATAAAGATCGCCGGCAAAAAGCGCAGCCTCATCGCCACCCGTTCCCGCACGCACCTCGACGATCACACTCTTCTCGTCGGCGGCGTCCTTCGGCAGCAACTGCAGCTTGAGCTGGTGCTCAAGGTCCTCGATGCGCGGCGCGAGATCGTTGAGCTCGGCGCGAGCAAGCTCGCTCATCTCCTTATCGCCGGCCGGGTCCCCAATAAGCGCTTCGAGATCGGCGCTCTCCTTCTGAACCACGCGCAGCGCATTAATCGTCGTTACAATGGGGTTTAGCGCGGAAAATTCCTTGGTAAGCTTCGCGTATCTCTCCTGGTTAACGCCCTCGTTGAGCTCAGACTGGATCGCCGTCCAGCGCTCAATCAGTTTGTCCAGTTTCTCTTTAGGTACGGTGCTCATCTTATCGTGCCGGTGTTGCAAGGCCTCAAAAGGCGCCAGAGTCGTGACGCGTGCTTTAAGACAATCTGAATCGCTTGAGCTGAATATAGGTCTGCCGCGGCCCTTCGCTAATCGGGTTGGCCGACCGTCTTCAATTTGTCACCGCGCCGCGTGCGCGGATCGGTAACGTCGACCCAGCGCAGGCCATGACGGATCGGCGCCAGCTGCAAGGTAACGTAGTCCTGGGCTCCGCGAACGAAACGCGCAACGGGCGCGGGAAATTGCGCGACGCCCGCCTCAAGAACGGCGGTCTGGGTTAGCAGAACGAGAAGCGCAATGGGGACCGCGACCGCCAATATCGCCCGGCCCGCGCGCCTACGATCACGCGTGGCCCTGTTCCAAGCAACCGATCCTGCCGCGAAAGCTTTCGACCGGAAATCGGCCAATGCCGCCAGCGCTGGCGCACCGCGCTGGCTCAACCTCGCAAGCATCGACTGTGGTCCGGCAGCCGTCGCATGCCTATTGTAGGCAATCAACGTCTCGATCGAATGCAGAACCGGGCGCGGATCGAGGCGCGCAAACGCTGTATATGTGCACACGATCCGGCACGTCTCCGGCCACGGCGGCAGCTTGCGAACGTCGCCAGCTTCAAGCGCGGCAATGATATCGACGCGGGTTGCGAGCTGTTGTGCGGCCTGTTCGCGCGAAATCTGGAAGACCTGCCTCAGGTCCAGGAAGAAGCGCCCGACTTCCGGCGCCAACTGGACATCGGCGGGCAGCACCCGCCGATGCGCGCTCGCCAATGGCCGCACGCTGGAAGGGCGCACGTTTGAACGCGACGTGTCTGGTTTATACCCTCTACGCATGACGACTGCCACGCAATGCCACCCAAACAGAATGATCCCCCACGCGGCATCGTCCGGCAAAAGCCAACGCTTGTCAAAGGCGACACCGTACCTAAATCTCGATACCTTCGGATTTCGCGAAGTTATTGAGCGACTCGCGAATGTTACGTGCACTTTTCCTCAGTAGAGTCTCAAGGTGCGCCGAAACGCGGCCCGCGTGCGTCGATAAGATCATGGTCTTCACCGGACCGATCGAGGCAGGCGACATCGATAGCGAGCGGAAGCCAAGCCCGATTAGCGCAAGCGCCTCGATGGGCCGACCCGCCATTTCACCACACAACGTCAGGGGAACATTGTGCTTCTTCGCGGCCTTTACGAGCGCTTTGAGCGCACGTAACGGAGCCGGCGACAGCGAGTCATAGCGGCTGCCCACGCGCGCATTCGTACGGTCCGCAGCGAACAGGAACTGCATAAGATCGTTGCTA
Organism: Hyphomicrobium sp.; assembly: GCA_030609245.1. GTDB lineage: Bacteria > Pseudomonadota > Alphaproteobacteria > Rhizobiales > Hyphomicrobiaceae > Hyphomicrobium_A. The sequence goes on along the minus strand of JAUWCP010000047.1, from coordinate 8,669 downwards.
CCAACCGAGACAAAGTCGGACCTCTTCATCAGCGCATCGAGTTCAAAAAGAAGACCTGGAACCTCGATCATGGCGCCAAGTTGCACGCGCTTGGGCGCCTCGTAGCCCTTCGCCAACAAGATCTCGCGCTCCTTGTCGACGAGCGCGCGCACGGCGTCCATTTCCTCAGCTTCCGACACCATAGGGATCATGACGCGTAACTCTGCGCCAGCCGCTGCCCGTAACAGCGCCCGAATTTGGGTGCGCAACAACGCCGGCCGATCGAGGCCCATGCGCACAGCCCGCCAACCCATGGCCGGGTTCTCCTCCGCCGGCTGGCGTAGATAATGCAGTATCTTGTCGCCGCCGATATCAAGCGTACGGAAGATAACGGGTTTGCCGTCTGCCCGCGCAACAACAGCGCGGTAGGACTCAACCTGGCGCTCGAGCTTCGGCAACGTGTTCGACAGCATGAATAACAGCTCGGTGCGGTACAGGCCGACGCCATCGGCCCCCGATTGCTTTAGGTGCGGCATGTCGACCAGCAGGCCGGCATTGATGTGAAGCGACACGCGCTCACCATCCGTAGTAAGGGCAGGAACGTCTCTCAGCGCCCGGTACTGTCGCTGCCGGCGCGCCAAGAACCGGACCTTGTCCGAATAGGCTGAGATGACGTCGGAGGACGGGCGCAAATGCACCTCGCCCGTGATCGCGTCCACGATCGCCGCGTCTCCGGCGCTGACGCGCTCCACCACACCCCGCGCCTGGCCGACCGCAGCAATTCCCAAAGCCTTGGCGACGATTGCAACGTGGCTCTGCCCGCTCCCGTCCTCGACAACGAGCCCGCGTAGACGTTTGCGGTCATAGTCCAAAAGCTCTGCCGGACCCATGGTGCGCGCGACCAGGATCGCGTCGGACGGCAAACTCGACGGCTCATCGGCGCTCGTTATGCGTCCGGCCAAGATGCGCAAAAGCCTGTCCGACAAATCGTCGAGATCGCGCTGGCGCTCACGCCAATAGGCATCGTTCTGGCGCAGCATACGTGCCCGCGTGCTGTTCTGAACACGCTCCACCGCAGCCTCTGCCGTTAGGCCTCCGTCTACTGACTCACGCAAGCGCCGCTCCCAGCCCTTATCGTGGGCGAACATCCGGTAAGCCTCGAGCACGTCGTGATGCTCGCCCGCAGCGGAAAGATGCTCGTGGTCGAACATCTCGTCGAGATGGGTTCTGAGCGCGGCAATCGCTGTCCCGAGTCGCTCCATCTCCTCGTCTGTGTCCTCGGCCATGAGCCGCTCGACGACGATACGCGGCTCGTGCAGCACGACGTGGCCCAGCGCAATGCCCTCGGAGATGGCTTCGCCGTCGATCACCGACGACATGGACTTTGACAGCTCGATGGCAGTGCCGGCACCGGCAACTGCTCCTGAGACGATATGCTCGGCAACCACCATCGCCGTGGCCTGAAGCACTTCGACATCCTCGTCGGAGTACTCCTTTGGCGTGCGGTTCTGCACCACCAGTACGCCGAGCACTTGCCCGCTGCGCTGAACCGGAACAGCGAGCAGCGAGTGATAGATATCCTCGCCAGTCTCAGGCCGGTATGAGAACGCGGGGTGGCTGGAGGCCTCCGGCTCGTTGATCGTGATATTGAGCTCCGCGCTTCGACCCACAAGACCTTCGCCACGGTTCATGCGCGTGTTGTGAACGGCGCTGATTTTGAGGCCTTCGGTGGCGAACAACTCCAACGAGCCGTCCTGGCGCTTCAAGTAGATCGAGCATACTTCGGCCACCATCACGCCGGCGATCTGCTTCACGATCTTGTCGAGCCTGGCCTGGCCATCGCCAGGCTCGGACATGATCTCACGCAGGCGCCGCATGATCACACGCAGTGCCGGTTCACTCGTCATGACTCGTGGCTCGTCGCCTCGCCTCTGCATGAGCCGTTGCCGCCCGATGGGTCCGCCAGTTCGGCGGGTTTCGAATTTAAATGCACGGCCCAATGCCGTGCCGCACTAGTCAGCGTCGAGACCATAAATCGAATGCAGCGTCCTGACAGCAAGCTCGGCATAGGCCGCATCTATTAAAACGCTGATTTTGATCTCGGACGTGGTTATAGCCAGAATATTGATGCCTTTGTCGGCAAGCGCCTTGAACATCATTGCGGCCGCACCAGCATGGCTGCGCATGCCGATTCCGATGACGGAGACCTTGGCAACGTCGGCTGAGCTGTTCACTCCGAAATTGCCAATGTCCGACTTGGCGGCTTTGAGCGCTTCGAGCGTGCGCGGCAACTCAGCGGCCTGAACGGTGAACGTCATATCGGTGTGCTTACCGTCAGCGGTCACGTTTTGCACAATCATGTCGACATTGATATTGGCCTCAGCAAGCGGCCCAAAAATGCGCGCGGCAACGCCCGGCTTATCCTCAACCTTGACGAGGGTGACTTTCGCCTCGTCCTTCGCATATGCGATGCCGCTGACGACTTGGTTCTCCACGATCTCATCCTCATCGCAAACGATAGTGCCGATATCTTCCAGGCGATCCATGTGCACGGGCGCCATGGCGTCCGGCGCAACAAAACTCGACAGCACACGAACCCTCAGCCGGTTCACCATGGCAAGCTCGACGGAGCGCGTCTGCAACACCTTCGAGCCCAGCGAGGCCATCTCCAGCATCTCTTCGTACGACACTTTCGGTAGGCGATGTGCTTTGTGCACGATGCGCGGATCGGAAGTGTAGACCCCGTCGACGTCGGTGTAGATGTCGCACACATCCGCTTTAAGCGCGACGGCCAAGGCCACCGCGCTCGTATCGGAGCCGCCCCGTCCCAGTGTCGCGATCCGCTGGCGCTCCGGCTCGATGCCCTGGAAGCCAGTGATAACCGCCACTTCGCCATCCTCTAGGCGCTGGCGCAAACCGCCGCCATCGATGCTCTTGATGCGCGCTGCGCCATGCCCGGCCGAGGTCAGGATTGGGACCTGCCAGCCCTGCCAGGACCGCGCCTGCAGGCCCATCGATTGAAGCATGATGGCAAGCAACCCCGCCGAGACTTGCTCCCCAGTAGCGACAACGGCATCGTATTCGCGCGCGTCGTGCAGGACGGATGCTTCCCGTACCCAGGAGACAAGCTGGTTCGTGACGCCGACCATTGCGGAGACGACGACTGCAACCCTATTGCCGCCTTCGACCTCGCGCTTGACGTGACGCGCGACGCTGCGGATGTGCTCGATGTCGGCGACCGAGGTGCCGCCAAACTTCATAACGACGACAGACATTACGTTACGTTTCCCGCCGCAAGCGCCCTTTGAATGCTATTCCGAATTCACCCCTCTGGGCGCGGGCCGAGAGATGGCACAGTTGGCCGAAACGGCGTTGTAGGCCTCGGGCAAATCGAAATGCCGTTTACGGCCCGTTCTCATAACGAGATCAGCACGTTCCCGCAATATATCAGGCTTGACAATTTACGTGGCGGACCTGCGTATGCCGCGAAGAATGAAAAGTGAACCTGCAACCGCACCGGGGGCTACGCTCGATCCCCACGAGGTAGAACGCTTCCAGCGCCTTTCCAGCGAATGGTGGGATCCGAACGGCAAGTTTCGCCCATTGCATCAGCAAGGGCCCGCCCGACTCACCTTTATCCGCAAGACCTTAATTGAGCACTTCGGGCTCCAGTCTAAATCTCTTAAGCCATTACAAAACATCACAATTCTTGATATCGGCTGCGGAGGTGGGCTTGTCAGCGAACCGCTCGCCCGCCTCGGCGGACGCGTAACGGGGATCGATCCCACCGCGGATTCTATTGCCATTGCCCGCCGGCATGCGGAAGCCCAAGGCCCTTCCATCGACTACCGCGTCGCCCGTGCCGAAGATCTGAGGGCTGCTGGCGAAACCTTCGACGCAGTGATCTGCCTTGAGGTGATCGAGCACGTCCCCGACGTGGGGGCCTTCCTAAATGTGATCACTGGGCTCGTCCGGCCGGGCGGCGCATTCGTACTTTCGACGCTCAATCGAACGTGGAAGTCTTACTTGCTGGCGATCGTGGCAGCCGAATACGTGCTGGGTTGGCTGCCCCGTGGTACCCACAATTGGCAGCGCTTCGTGACCCCGGAGGAGCTTGGCCGCCATCTATCGGCTATTGGACTCAAGCCGCCGCAGTTCTCCGGTATCGTCTACGACGTTATTCGCGATGAGTGGCGTCTCGATCCCAATACCGACGTCAACTATCTGGCCACCTCTTCCCGTCCGGCGGCGTGACTGCCGGCAGAACGCCGCCGCTCCTGGAGCTAGCAGGGGCACCCGGCCTGGATGTGCGTGAAAAGGAAACTGGTACCGCCTCCCCGACTTGAACGGGGGACCTCTAGATCCACAATCTAGCGCTCTAACCACCTGAGCTAAGGCGGCACGCATGGGGCTCGCAACCAGCGTAGCCTACCCGGCGCGTCTTAAAACCCTTTCCAAGGCCCTATCGTCAAGCAAAAATCGGGTGCTGCGATTGGCGGATGGCCAAGGAGCGGCGGGCGCGCACGAGCGAAGGCCAAGGAGGTCCTCAATCGTCAGGCCCTATCGTCAGGCCCTGGGCTTCGCCTTCTGCGTCGCTTCGCTCATCAACGTGCCGAGTTCCTGGGCCTGCCGAGCGTAGGCCGTCATTTGCTTTTGTGCATAACGCTGTTGGATCTCCATATATTCCTTGAGATCGCGGGCGCGCGACAAGTCGCTTGCAAATCGAAAGCTCGCCTGGATGTTATCCTCTGCGAACTTGGCCATCTGCGATTGCAGTTCCATAGCGCCAGCGGCCATGGCACCTTGCGACTGCGCAACCGTATCCTGCACTTTGCGAGCCATATCCATGAATTGTCCATACGCTGAACGCGCTTGCTCGACGTTACGCTCGGCAAGCTCACGAACTGCCTCTGGAATCTCGAATTGCGGCTTGTCAGACATCGGCGACTTCCTCCTCATCGTCCAGGAAGTTCCTGGCGCCCGCTCCTGGTTATCGGGCATTGACCGATTATATCCAGGGACCGTGGCGAAGCGACCGCGAAATTGAGTGTGGATAGCGCGCCTGGGGCCATTGGGCTCGTGGACGCAGAGAGCCGCACGCGCTAACAGACTTTAAGCCTTGGTGTTTCGTCCATGCCAGCTGACGGACCTCGCGCATTGCCACAATCGACCGGATCAGGCCCCGAGCAAGCACTTTTGCGTTGCCGCGGCCCCGCATGGGTCATCGATCCGGCCAAAGGGCGCGTCCTTGCGGCGAACTCTGCCGGGGCCGCACGCTTGGGGCTGTGCCCGGACGCGGCCTCCGGCACGCTGGATGCGGCGATGCCCGGCCTCATCCGGCTGCGGGCCATGGTCCACGAGCCGCTCAACGGCGGTAAGCGCGAGTCCCTCGTCTTTTGGACGGCCTATGGGGCGGAAAACCTCCATTGCAGCATTAGCGCCGTGGCGCAATCGGGCACCCCTCCGCTGGTCCTCGTCACAATGGTTAACGAGGACCAAGACGTCGCGGCCACGCACGATGCGAGTCAATCAAACGATATTTCAGCCGCAACCGACGATGCCGCGACGCTCAAAAAGATCGCCAGCGCCATTCGCGGCGGCTTTGGCGGGCGCAAGGACCAGCACGAGGAGCTGACGGCTGAATCAGAAGAGGATGAGGGAGAGCCGGCCGCCTCATCGCCCGATCACACGCCGAACGTCTCCAAGCTCGCTCATGAGCTTAGAACACCCTTGAGCGCTATCGCCGTGGCAGCCGAAATCATGAAGGACGAGCGCTTTGGCAAGCTGCCCAATGCGCGCTACCGCGGCTACGCAGCCGATATTCATAACAATGCCCACCACGCCCTGGCGGTCATCAGCCGTCTGCTTAGCGACGCCCCAGAGGCCACGACGAACCTGCTGGAAACGGTCGAACTCGATCTCAACGCGATCGCTAAAGGCTCCGTTTCTGCGATGCGGCCGCTTGCCGAGGAAGCCAAACTCAAGCTTCGCCAGAAATTGCACACGCGCCTGCCACACATCGTCGGCGATGCGATCATGGTGAAACAGATCCTGTTCAATCTCTTAGCCAACGCCACCAAATTCACCGAGCCGGGCGGTGAGGTTCGAGTCGTCACAGGTCTTGGCTACGACCAAGCCGTTTTCGTCGCAGTTCGTGACTCAGGGCCCGGAATGAGCGCCGATGAGATCAAGCGCGCACTCGATGCGTCGTCACCGCCGAAGCCAGAACACAAGGCGGCGGGCGGCCTGGGAATCGGACTGCCGCTGTCGCTTAGCTTGGCAAAGGCGAACGGCGCACGACTTGAGATCGATAGTGCAGCAGGCGAGGGAACGGCGGTTGCGTTGATCTTCCCCAAAGAGCGCGTGGCCGCCCGCTAGCTGGTTGCTGCATTTCTCTCGTCGGAGAGTTTGAATTAGACAAGTTCTAATCTATTGCATTCACTAGCCTTTTTATTGACTGGCCGCCGTCGTGCAGGCTAGGGATGGCACATCGCGAGCAGGTGCTCGCAGGGGGGTCTACTGCGACTCTTCCCAATACCGGGGCCTTGAACCCCGATTATTGGAGCGAACCAATGCGGAATTTCTGTACCGTCTTGCGGCGGGCGACGGCTATTGCACTTCTTGCTCTTGTGAGTCTGTCGAACGGACTTGTGCCTCCTGCAAGCGCGGGAGAAGAAGAAGTCAACATTTACTCCTACCGCGAACCGGGGTTAATCGACCCGCTGCTCGCTGCGTTCACCGAACAGACGGGCATCAAGACGAATGTCGTGTTCGCCAAGAACGGTCTTGTCGAGCGGCTGACTGCGGAAGGACGCAATAGCCCCGCTGATGTGCTCCTGACCAACGAATTTGGATTGTTGACGCAGGCAGTTAAAGCGGGCGCAACGCAACCCGTACGCTCAAACGTGATCGACACGGCCATTCCGGAAAGCTTGCGCGACCCGAACGGACACTGGTTCGGCCTTACGCGACGCGCGCGCGTCGTCTACGCATCGAAGGATCGCGTGGATCAGGACTCAATTACCTACGAGGAGCTAGCCGACCCGAAATGGCGCGCCAAGATTTGCACGCGTTCAGGTCAGCACACCTACAACGTCGCCCTGGTCGCATCCATGATCGCGCACCACGGCAAGAAGGAAACTGAGAAGTGGCTTGAAGGTCTCAAGGCCAATCTCGCGCGCAAGCCTGCAGGCGGCGATCGCGATAGCGTGCGCGACGTCAAGGCCGGCCTTTGTGATCTCGCAATCGGCAACACCTATTACATGGCTGCCATGCTCAAGAACCCGGACCAGAAGGAATGGGCCGACGCCGTGCGCATCATTTTCCCCAACGCCCACGGGCGTGGCACGCACGTCAACATTTCGGGCATGGCGCTCACCGCCAATTCGCCGAACAAGGACAACGCCCTGAAGCTGATGGAGTTCCTTGTCTCGTCCGAAGCACAGGAGATTTATGCGCAAGCCAACGGCGAATACCCCGTTGTACCCGGCGTACCGGCCTCGGAATTGGTGGCAAGCTGGGGCACGCTCAAGGCCGACGCACTGCCGCTGAAAAAGATTGCTGAGCTTCGCAAACAAGCCTCCGAGCTTATCGACAGCGTGCAATTCGATCAGGGACCGAACTTCTGATGTCAGAGATCGAAACCTTTCGTAAAATCTGTCCGTATCGCGACACCGCGATGCCGGCCGGTGAAGTGTTGTCGGCGCCCGAGCGCTTGGTTGGCGTCGGCTTTCGCTGTTGGCTTGCCGGATACCAGACCAGCGACATCGGTTGCTGGGAAGTCGCCTGGCACGAATTTTCACAGGCTGTCGGACCGCACGAAGCCAAGCCGCTGATGGCTGAACTCGCGTACTGGGTGCGCGCAGTGCAAGATGGTGCAGGGCGAAAGATCGAGGTCTATCCCGCACCGTGCCGCCGCTTCTGCCGCGACGAATGCTTGGCCATCTCGATGGTCGCGGCCTGTCAGCACAGCGCGTGCCCGGCGTTCCGCGCCTGCGCCGTCGCCCTGCTCGGATCCAACAAGATCGACGCTGCCATCGAAGGGGCAGAGTGTTTCGCGCGAAGCCTCCAGGCGGCCGATCAGGTGCTGTCGCCGAGTACGGTATTTATGGGCGCCGGTCTCGTCTCGCCGGGCGTGCTAGGCCATAGCTGATGAAGACGGCCTTGCGCCGCGTCTAGAGCAAGATCGTTCTTGATGGAATCACTCAGCCTTCGTCCGGGAGGTCTCCAACAGATAAGTGAATCTTGCTCTAAATCAAAAGTGTAGAGACTGATTCACGTTTCACTTGGAACGCCTCAAGTGCGTTCAAGTGAAACGATCAGGCTCTAGGAAGAACAACAACAGGAACCTGGGCGGTCTATGCCGGATCTCGGGCGTCAATCGACTTCGCCTCGCCCCTTGCGCGAAGTGCTACTGCGCATCTCGCAGATGCCGCACACGATTGCGGCATGGCGCCGAAAGCAGCGCGCCTCGCCGGCGTGGACTGCAGTTGTTGCCGTTATCCTGGCGGTTGTCGCGTTGCCCGTTGCGACCGTTTTCGTGCTTGCGCTCGCGCCCGAAGAGAACATCTGGCCGCACCTGTTACGCACCGTCCTACCCGGCGCAGTTGTGCGAACGCTGTTATTGGCCGGCGGCGTCGCCGTGATCGCGTTCGCCGTCGGCACGGCGACGGCCTGGCTCGTCACCATGT
>JAUWCP010000324.1 GCA_030609245.1 Hyphomicrobium sp. | reverse complement strand
GTCCAGTCTGGGTGTTGCCGACTACAATATCGACGACTATCCCGGCGTCGTCGCCTGGGCGTCGTGTCCGCAGAAAGGCGTGCTCAGCCTGCCGCTGACGTATGCGCCGGTGAGCTTCACCGACAAAGCGATCGATGTGGTCGCCAAGCGCGGCTGCCACACCTATGTGCACCACCCAATCCTCGAAGGGCGCCACTGGGGAATCGCGGACGGCAAAGATGTCACGACGGCAGCTTACCACAGGACCCATTCATGCTACGCGGTCGCCGCATTCCACGAGGCCTTGCGCATCCTCCTGACTTACGGACGGGCTCGCAAGGCGGCCGACTACTCCTATCACGAGAAAGCGCTGAGGCAGGCTGTGCAGGCAATGGGCTGCGAGGTCACCTCCAACATGACAAGTCTGATCGTGCTCAACCTGCCCGGCAAGCTCGCTGGGAAAGAGAAAGACCTGGTCGCGCAGTGCCGGGCACAGAACTTCGGGATTTGGCCGACTCTATCGGAACCCGTTCAGGTGCGCATCGGCATTCTCAACCAGCTAAACACTGATGCGATTGCCGAGATCGCCGACCGGTTTGCCGATGCCATGCTGGCCATGGGCGCTGAATTCGACAAGCAGCAGGTGATGAGCCGGCTTAAGTCCTACTACGCGGAAGCCGCTTAAGAGCAACGCAGCCGCTTTGGGTGCCTCACACCTGGAGCCGATACGCTATTCTATCCCAGGCGTGTTTGAGCAGCAGCCAACTGGCGGCGCTCAAGCACGCCTGGCTGACACCACCTCCTCCAGAAGGAGTTGGCCGGCGCCTTTTGGGCGTCACTCGGCGCGATAAGGCGCCCCGCTGCATTACCGGACACTGAGGAAGTGAGCTCCTTCGCCTTCATAAGGTAGCGAAGGAGTTCACGCCTCGTCTGGGACGCCTTCTTCAGCGAATAGAGGCGAACGAACGGGACTCATGCTCGGCCCTCAAGGCCTCGGTCATGACTGCTGGTCTGTCCGGCAATGGCGGCGGCATTGAGTGCGCCAGCGTGCTTGAGAGCGCCTCCTCGCCCAGCAGCACCCCTAAGAAGTCGATGACATTCTCCGGGAGGGCATTGCCGTGCGCTGCGACGAGTTCTAGCCCGTGCCTTAGCGTCGGCATCTTCTCGAGCTGGCGCTCGAAGTAGCGATGGAATATCGACCCAGGGAAAACGTAGGCTGTGCCAATGGTTCCGGCGAAAGCACATTGTAATGCGGCGATCCCCCCGCGTGTAAAACGGCCAGGGCTCAAATTCGCTTCATGATCTCTTATCACGCGCTCCAGCATCAATGATGCATAACGAGCCGCAAAATAGTCGGCCAGGATCTCGTGCGTGAAGTCGAGCGAACCTGCTTTGCGTCCGGGTCCGAAGAATGCAAACCGCACAAGAGCAGTGCGCAGCCGCGGCAGCGAGCCGACATCGTTGCCGTTCGCCGTCTTTTCAAAGCTTATGAAGTTCTCAGCATCCTCGGCCGTGAAACCCGACGTCTCGTCGTTTCCGCACGGTGCGTACCGCAGCCGATGCGCAAGCCCCCCTATGATCTCGAACAAGAGCGCGGGCGCTTCCGTGTCGAGAAGCCGGCAGATCAGTTTGTCGAGCTCGCCTCCACTCGGCATCGGCACGCCAAGTCGCTCCGACTCGAATTCAAAAACGCGCACCAGCGCCTCGACGTCGATGAAATCCCGCCACTGGAAGACAGACTTGCCGTGCTCGCGATCGATCATACGGTCGACAAGCAGTTCAAGAACATCGATCTCATCGGTGGGTATTTGATCATTGTTCTTGAAGTGCGACAGCAAAACGCTGCAGTAGAAAGGCAGCTGCGCCATAGCGGCGATTTCTTTTGATCCTTTCAGCATGGCGACAAACCGTTCCACGCGCGTGGAGGACCGTGCCCCGTCCTGGCCACCTTCAAGCTCATGCCAGGCCAACTCTTGCCAGGCATCCGCCGTCCATGGGCAAAGCTCGTAAATTTCCACGTCGTGTCCCGCCGTGGTCCGCCTTTCGATGAAATCGCGAACGGGCGAGCTTGAGTTGAGCAACGAGTCCCTGACACAAATAATGAACTGCGCCCTGCTGTTGGGGGCCGTCAGCGCCTCTTCGACAAAGGAGAAGAAGTCGCTACCGCCCGCATAGAACTCGTCGAGGCCATCGAACATCCACAACGACTGGCCGTTCTTGAGCAGCCATTTAAACTGCTCCGGGGAGGTGAGTTCCGCCACGTCGGTCTCAGCCACAGCCGAGACGATGTCGTCCACGTAGCCGACCCTCTTGCCCCGCAGGTGCTCGGGCAGGAACACGATCGGGCGAGCCCGCCCCTGCCGCGCCCTCTTTGCAGCGATGAACTCGCCATAGAGCCCGGCCGCCAAAGCATTGAAGGCAATCGACTTGCCGCTGCCAGCCGCACCATC
>JAUWCP010000071.1 GCA_030609245.1 Hyphomicrobium sp. | reverse complement strand
GACGGCGACTTTTAGGTCGTCGGTGGCGATATAGCGGCGGGTGCCATCGAATTTCATGAGATCGTTTTAGCTCCTAAGGGTGCGCTGGCAAGTTGGGGTGCAAGCATGTGCCCCTAACACTGCGTGATTTTTCGCATTGGTCTCCGCAGCTTAAGGGCTTGTACGGAACTCCTTGACAGAAGCGCGCACTCACTTCAATAGGAGGCGCCAAAGTCGACGTGTCACCGTCGGCGCAGCGCGTGGTCGCAGTCTCAGACGCCTCCTGGAGGCCAGAATGGACAAGCGGAACGACAAGAATAAGAAGGCTGCCAAGCCCAAAGCTCCGTCAAAGAAAGCACCGGCGGCTGCGCAAGCCGTGAAGGGTGATGCTGTGGCCGCTGCCAAGAAGAAACCGGCTGTGGCCTCTAAGAACAAACCAGTGGCGATACCGATGGCAAAAGCGGGTGTGAAAAAGAAAATTGCTGGGAAAAAGACGACGGCGCGCGCGAAGGCTTCGTCGATTGTGCTCCCACCCGACTATCGTCCTTCCGAAGACGAGTCGTTCATGAACGACTTGCAGCGGGTTTACTTCCGCCAGAAACTGGTCTCCTGGAAAGACGAGATCATGCGCCAGACCCGCCAGACGCTCGCAGGGCTGCATGCGGAATCGACTCAGCATGCCGACCTTGCCGATCGCGCCACGTCGGAGACAGATCGGGCGCTCGAGCTGAGAGCCCGCGACCGCCAGCGCAAACTCATCGCCAAAATCGATGCAGCGCTTGCGCGCATTGAGGACGGCACCTACGGGTATTGCGAGGAGACGGGAGAGCCGATCGGATTGAAGCGTCTGGATGCGCGCCCGATCGCAACGCTCTCAGTCGAGGCGCAAGAGCGGCACGAACGTCGCGAGCGCGTGTATCGCGAAGATTGAGCGCTGCGCGTCATGCGGATTAATTTACGCGCCGTCGTCTTTGGGTTTACTCCCATCATTTGACGCCACCTGCTCCTCCTGCTGCTGGCGCGTGCGCTCTTGGGATAAGCGAATAAGAAACGCGCGAACGCCATCAAGGTCGCGCAGATGCACGTCGACTTGTGGCTTTGCTAATGCGATGTCCCATTCGCGCAAAGCCTTGACGATCTCGGTGCGCAACGCGGTCTCAACCCGCCGCGCCTGCGCAATGTCACGAATGGCGACCGTCACCGAGAATACCAGTGCATTCTCGCCGATGTCGTCGAACGCGATGTCCGGCGCGGGCTCTTTGAGGGCGCCGGGGCAGCGTACGGCCGCGGCCGAGAGCGCGGTACGCACCCGATCGGGATCGCAAGATTGAGCGACGCCGACGCGCACGTTGATCTTGTGGCGGCCGAACAAGGGTGCCAGCGCGTTCTGAATGGATTGGCGGATCATTGTCGTTCCCGGCAGAAAATCAGCTTCAGCGTCACGCGCAGGCCCGAGCGACATTGCGGCTCGCTTGGCACCGCGGCGCGTCCCTTTAATCTGGAAGGCTCCGCACGGTGCTTGAAGCAAGCTTCGTTTCGGCACGCGTTTCAAGCGAGGAGCAACGATCAAACCCCGATTCCGGCACGGGCTAGGACCGTCGCGGTTAGACCGAGCCGACCTATAGCGCGGAATTCATGCGATTTTAACCCTGATGAGGGAACTCTTTACTCCGAAGGCAGCGGCATCCTCTTGGGATTGCTGTGGTGCAGAACCAAGCCGTCCTGAGGTTCTGCTGCTGCCGATCGAGTGCCGGGCTGCATGTGTCGTTTGTGGCCCTTTGTAGAATAACGCGTATCAGGTGCTTTTCGCCCATGCAGGCGTCCGAACCCTTCCATCCCCAGAATCAGCTAGCTTTCCGCTTTATGAGAGAGCGCGAAGCGATCGAGATGCAATCCGCCCCGCTGGATGCGACCAGCGTGTTGCAGGCATTCGGCGGCTATCTGCCAGCCCTTGCCGCAGTTGTGGCCGCGGTTGGTACGGTTTTGGCCGTCACCGCGAGCGGCACCGGCCAGCCCCTGCTCATGACTTTGATCGCAATGCTGGCGATCGTCGGTCTCTTTTTCCTGTTTGCAATCGGTGCGGGTTACGTTCGTCTTACAGAGCGCCAGCCGATGGCCGAACTCGTTAAGACGGTGACCGATGGGCTCGACACGGGCGTAATGATCGCGAGCCGTGACGGCACGGCAATCTATGCAAATGCAACCTTCGAGAGGATTGTTGGGCAATCCAGTATCGACGACCTGCGCTCGCTGGAGGAGCTGTTCGCCGGTGAGCGGCAGGCCAACGCCGCACTTTATCGTCTCACGCGCGCTGCCGAGCGCGGAGTGCCGCTTTCAGAAGAGTTACGGCTGAAGCGCAGTACTGAGGGTGCCCGCGCCGCCAGAACCATGCAGATCTCTGTGCGCCCCTTTGATGCCAAGTTGAGTGCGCGCGAAAGTGGCCCGCTTGTTGTGTGGAATATTGCCGATGTAACGGGTGAGCGCGAGCGGGAAGAGGCACGCATTGCCCGCATTGAAGCACAGCTTGGATATTTCGATTCCGCTCCTCTGGGTCTTGCCTCCGTTGCTGCTGACGGCGTGCTCAGGCATGTCAACAGTACGCTAGCGCGCTGGATTGGGCGCACGTCGCAGTCGCTAACGGAGCGGCCCACCACGCTTGCCGATGTCGTCTCGGGCGACGGTGCAGAACTCGTAGCGCGTCTGTCGGCGCGCTCGCAGGAAGAGGCAGCAACCCTTGATGTCGATCTCGTAAGGGAAGACGGGCGCATCGTGCCCGTACGTCTCTTCGTCAAGATTTTGTCCGCGGGCAAGGGAATGACCATTGCTGCTCTGAGCCTTGCCGAAGAAAGAGCGACGGCATTCGAGGGTGACGCTTCGGCTGCCCGCTTTGCCCGCTTCTTCCAGTCGGCGCCGTTTGGCATTGCCACTCTCGGGCCCGATGGGCGCATTGCCAGTGCCAATGCGGCTTTCTCCAGGATGGTGCCCGATGGCGCGCCTGGCACAGGGATTACCGCTTTGGAAGCGCTTTGCCGGTCGGCCGAGCCAGAGACGAAAACAGCCGTTGAGGCTGGTTTAAAGCGTGTGCTCTCCGGACGGGCAAACGTTGCGCCTGTGGAGATCACGGTCGGTGCCAAGAAGGATCGCATCTCTCGCATCTACATGAGCCCCTTCGTTGCGGCCGGTGGCAGCCACGAGGCCGCCATCCTCTACGTCATCGATGCCACCGAGCAGAAGGCGCTGGAAGCCAAGTTTGCGCAAAGTCAGAAGATGGAGGTCGTGGGCAAGCTCGCAGGCGGTGTCGCGCACGACTTTAACAACATGCTGACCGCGATCCTCGGTTTCTCCGACATGCTCTTGACCATGCACCGTCCAAAGGACGTGGCTTACAAAGACATCATGAACATCAAGTCCAGCGCCAACCGGGCAGCCGAGCTCGTCAGAAAGCTCCTTTCACTCGCCCGGCAGCAGACGCTGCAGAACGAGGTCGTCAATCTCGGCGAGGTGCTGACAGACGAGTTCTCACTCTTGAAGCGCTACCTCGGCGAGAAGAGCGAGTTGAAGATTTCCTCGGAGCCCGACTTGTGGAATGTCATGACCGACAAGCACGAGTTCGTGCAGGCGCTGTTCAATCTCACGACGAACGCCAAGGACGCGATGGTCGACGGAGGCACGCTCACCATTCGCGCCCGCAATATTCCCGAACGTGAAAGCCAGAAGCTTGCCCATGACGGACTCACCACAGGTGAGTACGTTTCGATCGAGGTGCAAGATACCGGGCACGGCATGAGCCGGGAGGTGATGAGCAAGGTCTTTGAGCCGTTCTTTACGACCAAGGACGTCGGCAAGGGAACGGGCCTTGGCCTTGCCTCGGTCTACGGCATGGTCAAGCAGTCGGGCGGCTTTATCTATCCCGAAAGCGAAGAGGGCAAAGGGACCACGTTTAGCATCTACCTGCTGCGCCATCATTCGGACAAGGAAGATGAGGTCGTCGCAGCCAAAGAAAAGCGCAAGGAGCCGCGCGCCGCCGATCTGACCGGAACGGGCCGCGTTCTGCTCGTGGAGGACGAGGAGGTTGTGCGCAACTTCGCCGCCCGCGCTCTGAAGCGGCAAGGCTATAAGGTTCTGGAAGCTTCCAGCGGCGTTGAAGCGCTGGAGGTCATGGAGAAGAACAAAGGCAAGATCGACATCGTCGTCAGCGACGTCGTGATGCCGGAGATGGATGGTCCGACGCTCTTAAAAGAGCTGCGCAAGACGAACCCCGGTCTCAAGATCATCTTCGTCTCGGGTTATCCCAACGATGCCTTCAAGTCGAGTCTTGGCGATGAGGAGTTTGCATTCCTGCCAAAGCCATTTTCGCTGCCGCAACTTGCCGCCAAAGTAAAAGACGAGCTGGCGCGCTAGGCAGCCTAGCGGAGCCCTCGGCGCACGTTCCAGCCCGTTTCGACGATCGTGGCTATGTGCATTGCATGCGCCAAGTGCCCTTTGCCTTTCCTCCACGGACGATGACCGTTAGCTTCGCTGCGCGATAATCGGGCGAGGGACACGCATGACGGCTCAATACGACGTTATCGTCATCGGAGCGGGGCTGGGGGGACTGTCAGCTGCTGCGCTTTTGGCACAAGCTGGCCGCAAAACACTACTGGTTGAGCGCAACTACGGTGTCGGCGGCGCGGCGTCGACCTATAAGGCCGGCGACCTTGTAATCGAGGCGTCGCTGCACGAGACCGCCGACCCCTACAACCACATCGAGCCCAAGCATCATGTCCTCTCCCGGCTTGGTGTGTTGGACGCGGTCGAGTGGGTGCCGACGGGCGCTCTCTATGAGGTGCGCGGTGGGCCGGTCGGTGCGCCTTTCCTTTTGCCCGACGGATTTAGTGCCGCGCGTGCCGCGCTTTGCGATCGCTTCCCTTCGGCGCGCGACGGGATCGCTTCCGTGCTTAGCGAGATGGAAAAGGCCGCGACAGGCTTAGGTGTGTTGAGTAAGGGGCAGAAGGCTTTTCGCAATCCTGGGCAAGCACTTTCGGCCGTGATGAAGCTCGGTCCTGTCATGCGCGGATGGCGCTTGTCGCTGGCTGAGCGGTTTGCACGGGCCTTTGGCGAAGACGAGGGGGTCAAATGTGCGCTGGCGGCAAACCTGCCGTATTGGCACGACGATCCCGGCACACTTTCTTGGGTCCTATTCGCCGTTGCGCAAGGCGGATACCTGGGCTGTGGTGGCCGCTATATACAAGGCGGTTCGCAGCGCCTGAGCAACGCGATCGCACGCGCCCTCAAATCTGCCGGCGGCGAGCTTCTGTTGCGCCGCCCAGTATCCGAAATCCTGCTCGATGGAGAAGGGCGCCCATCGGGTGTTGTGCACGCGCGTGCCAATGGCGATGAGCGCGTCGAAGTCTATGCGCCCGTCATCGTAAGCAACGCCGCACCAGTCCACGTGGCCGAAATGTTGCCCGAGGCGGCACGCGCGCGCTTCTGGTCGCCTTATGCGCGACGCCCGCTATCGATCTCGCTGTTCTCAGCCACGTTTGGTCTTTCGGTGCGGCCCGCCGAGGTAGGGTTCACAAGCTATTCCACATGCCTGCTGCCCGAATGGATGCAAGCGCTAAGCGACTATCGAAAGTGCGGCGATTTACTGGCACACATGCCTGCAGAGGCCATGCCCGGCCTCACCATCGTCGATTACTCGGCAATCGACAGCGGTCTCGGCGGTCCGCCCTATCCCGTTGCCGTCGTGGGCGTTGACAAGACCGCCAACTGGGCTGGCCTTGATGGCGCGGCATACGAAGATAAGCGCGATCGCTGGCGCGATGCCGTCATTGGCACGATTGATCGTGAATTTCCCGGTTTCGCGTCTCATGTCGAAACGGCCGTGTTCAGCACGGCGAGCACCATGCGCTCCTACCTCAATGCCCCGGACGGTGCGATCTACGGGTTTGCGCCGCTACCTCCTTCCGGCCCGATCTGGAAGGGTCCTGACAGCACACCCAACACACCTATACCCGGACTCTATCTCGCCTCTTCTTATGCCGGCAGCGGCGGCTTCACCGGAGCGATCCTCGCTGGGGCGACGGCGGCCGAAAGGGTCCTCAAGGGCAGATGAGGTGCTTAGGACGGGTGTCCGTTTGATAGGGTGCGAGAATTGATTTTTCACGTGCTGTCCGAGATCGCGCGCGGATCGCAAAAGGGAGTTGCGCCATGAGCGATTTCTTTCCCTTATTTGGCAAGAAGCTGTCGTTGCGATGGGGGCCGCCAACACGCTGGCCCACATCGGCGTTCTGGAGTTCATTGCGATTTGGGCCAGTCTTTTGATTGGCGGCCAATGGTTTTGGTGCCGGATTGGATTGGCGGCAGCGCAACAGGCGCATTTCTTCTTGACCATATGGGGTATTGCGACACTGACCTACCTTTCCGCCGGGCCTTGATTCATATGAGGAGCTGGAACGATGACCGCGAACGAAAGAAGCAAACGGATCGATGATCTGAAGGCCGAGGTGACGGCTGGCCGTGGCGGGCCCTCTGCCAAGAGTCCGGCCGATCACGGTTCCGGCCATACACTGGGGGAGCGCGCCAAGGAGGAGATCGCCGAAGCGGTGCATCGGCTCAACGCCGAGAAGGAGAAGCTGGAATCGGAACTCTCCGCGCTCGAGAGCCGATTGAGCGAAACCATCGGCAAAGAGCGCGTCGAGCTGGAAAGGGAGATCCGCGAGCATCCCCTGCCAAGCGTATTCATTGCATTTGCCATCGGCTTCGTGGCCGCTAGCATTTTCCGTCATTGAGGAGAGGCCCCATGTCAACGTCACACTCTGTGCGCAAGCTGGAGCTGTTCGCGCGCATCGAACTCATGCGCCTGCGCCTGGCGGGCCGCACCGCGGCAACGCAAGCCTCGCTCATTGCATTCGCGATATTGCTCGGTGTCGGCGGCATCGCCATGCTGACACTGTGCCTCTATACGCTCCTGGCTGAGCGATATGGCCTCGTCGTCGGGGCACTTGCGACGGGCATTCTGCTCCTTGTCGTGGCCTGGGCCGTTGCCTGGTGGGCGGGCCGCATCGATGGCGGCCAGGAGGCCCAGACGCTCAGCAATCTTGAGGAGTTGGTCGTTGACGACATCAAGAGCGATGTTGCCCGCGTAGAAGCCGGCATCCGCCGTCTCGAGGCCGGTGCAATGTCGGTCATGAGCGGTGAGTTTTTCAGGCACTTCATGGGTCATAGGCGGTCCGATAAAGAGGCGGAGAGCGATCAAGGTTCCAGCACGGAGGCTTGATTGCCGTTGCGGCCGACGCCGCACCAGAGCCGCCTTCATTGAATAGCGCTTTGCAAGCCCCAGTTCATGAAATGCAACAGGGCCAGATCCCGGCCCGCGCAAGGCTATTGTGCGGATCAATGGGTGATGCAATTTGGCGGCGCGCTTTGTGCTAGGAAGCGATCCAATCTCATAGAAGCCCGCGAGGGTGGGGAACCGGCAATCCAATGACATCGATCATCTCGGTTAGTGATCTCTCCAAGACGTATGCCACCGGTTTCCAGGCGCTCAAGAGCATCAATCTTGACATACTCCGCGGTGAAATTTTCGCGCTGCTCGGCCCCAATGGTGCCGGTAAGACGACACTCATCAGCATCATTTGCGGCATTGTGAATGCGACAGAAGGATCGGTGTCTGTCGATGGGCACGACATCGTTTCGGACTACCGCGCGGCGCGCTCCATGATCGGACTCGTCCCGCAGGAATTGACGACCGATGCCTTTGAAACCGTTTGGAACACGGTCTCCTTCAGCCGCGGGTTGTTTGGCAAGGCGGCGAACCCCGCCCACATCGAGTACGTGCTGAAGGCGTTGTCTTTGTGGGACAAGAAGGACAGCCAAGTCATGACGTTGTCCGGTGGCATGAAACGCCGGCTTCTGATCGCAAAGGCACTTTCACATGAGCCGCAAATCCTGTTCCTCGATGAGCCGACGGCCGGCGTCGACGTCGAGTTGCGCAAGGGGATGTGGGAAGTCGTGCGCACCTTACGCGACTCCGGCGTCACCATCATCCTCACCACGCATTACATCGAGGAAGCCGAAGAGATGGCGGACAGGATCGGCGTGATCGCGAGGGGCGAACTGATCTTGGTTGAGAACAAAGACGAGCTCATGAACAAGCTCGGTAAGAAGCAGCTCGTCCTGCACCTGCACGACAGGCTCGATGCCGTTCCTGAAAGTCTTGCTGCATATGGTCTGGAGATTGGAGCAGACGGCCAGGAGTTGATCTTCACTTACGACACGCATGCCGAGCGCACTGGCATTACCGGGCTCTTGAGAGACATGAGTGACGCCGGCATTGGATTTTCCGACCTCAACACGATGCAAAGCTCGCTTGAGGACATCTTCGTCGACGTTGTGAGAAACACGACATGAACCTGCATGCTGTCAAAGCGATCTATTTGTTCGAGATGGCGCGCGCCTGGCGCACCTTGATGCAAAGCATCATCGCGCCTGTGCTGTCCACCTCACTTTATTTTGTGGTCTTTGGCGCTGCGATCGGCTCGCGCATTGCGCAGATTGATGGTGTGAGCTACGGCGCGTTCATCGTGCCGGGCTTGATCATGCTTTCGCTGATGACACTGAGCATCTCGAATGCCTCGTTCGGCATCTATTTTCCGCGCTTTTCCGGCACAATCTACGAGTTGCTCTCAGCGCCCGTGTCTCCCTTTGAAGTCGTACTTGGCTACGTGGGTGCCGCCGCCACCAAGTCGGTCGTCCTGGGCCTGATTATCCTGGCAACGGCAACCCTGTTCGTGCCGCTGCAAATCGCACATCCCGTCTGGATGGTCGTGTTCCTCGTGCTGACCGCGGTGACATTCAGCCTGTTTGGATTTGTCATCGGCATATGGGCCGACGGGTTCGAAAAGCTGCAAGTCATCCCGCTTCTGATCATCACGCCGCTTACTTTCCTTGGCGGGACATTCTACTCGGTGAACATGCTGCCGCCATTCTGGAAGACCGTGACCTTGTTCAATCCCGTCGTCTACTTGGTCAGCGGTTTTCGCTGGAGCTTTTACGAGATCTCCGATGTGAACGTTGGCGTCAGCATTGCCATGACGCTTGGTTTCTTAGGTCTGTGCTTGGCGGCCGTGTGGTGGATCTTCAAGACCGGCTACCGGTTGAAGACGTAGTGCATGTGCTCAGCAACGTGAAAAGCTGTGCTCTTATTTCGATCACGCTCGCGTC
Organism: Hyphomicrobium sp.; assembly: GCA_030609245.1. GTDB lineage: Bacteria > Pseudomonadota > Alphaproteobacteria > Rhizobiales > Hyphomicrobiaceae > Hyphomicrobium_A. Next base: position 903 of record JAUWCP010000071.1, on the reverse strand, counting down.
GCCTGAATGCCCGAATCGCATTGATTTATAAGCGAATTGACCTTGCAGCGCGGGGCATAGATCTACCGAGAGGGAGCACAAGGCAATGAAAGATCTAGAAGACCAACTTAATGAACTTGTCGCGCAGAGCGATCGCGTCTCTGCGGAACTTAACCGCGAGATTTTTCTAATCGGGCGCGCCGATGCGGCTATCAACTACTTGCGCGTGGTGCGCGAGCAAACGGCGGTGCAGGTGGCCGCACTGCTTGAGCAGCGCACGGTGAGCACGCTTCCGCCGCTCGAAAAGTCGGAAACAATCAAACCCGTGAATGGGTTTGGCATCTACGACCCCAGTTGGCCCAACTAAGGTTGGCGTCCCCATGCCATGCATCCGCATGGACAAGGGAGAACCATGAGACCGCGCCAAGCGCGTTAACCATGCGCTTGGCGCCCTTAACCTGGAATTAGTTTGTATCGGCACAAGCTGCTTTGGTTAGGGTGGCCAAGCGCGCACTGTGGCGGAGAACACGGGCGCGGGGCCAACGCCTCTTGGGAGAGTGTCATGATGCCAAAGCGTATTGCTCGCTTTGTGAAGGACAGGTCTGGCGTCACGGGTATCGAATACGGCTTCATTGCGCTGCTCGTCGCCGTTGGCATTGTTGCCAGCGTGACCATTCTCGGCGACAGCGTGAGCGCGACGTACACTACCGTCGCGGCGAGCTTGCCCGATCAGGGATAAGCGCCGTTAGGGGCTGAGCGGGCAGCGGCGAGGCGGCTCGCGTAGGGCGCTGCGCTCATGGGCTTTGATTCAGCGCAAACAGATTGATTGGATGCGCGGGGCGGTTTGGCCCGGCGGCGCTCGTTGGCGTGCTTCGGCGAATGGCGGGGTTGGGGCGGCCTAGACGGCATACATTTTCAATGCAC
>JAUWCP010000347.1 GCA_030609245.1 Hyphomicrobium sp. | reverse complement strand
GTCTGGCCATAGAGCGGCACCAGCTTTGCAAGCTGACGCGCGCCGAACCCCGACCCAATTTGTATCAGCGTGCTCGCGCCCAATGCGCCTGCGAATTCTGCAAGTACACGCCGGTTCCACTCGACACCGTAGATCGCAGCCAGCGTATGGATCATCTTGGCTTGCACAGCCGGCACCAACGCGATGCTCGCCACCGGCCAGATATCCGCGGCACCGGCCGCGGTTGCATAACCTAAGATGTGGGGTTGCGCGCGGGCTGCCAGCGCATCGCCCCCACCCCCAAGGAGATTGTGCAGCGAGGTGACGACGGCGGCAGGGGCAACGTGCTCCAAGGCTGCAAGGAAGGCTTCGTAGCCGTAGTCGGAAGGCTCCCAACCATCTTCCGGCAGCGTGAAGTCGATCGGCACGAAAAGAACAGCGCCCTTACCGGGAATCCCCTCGAAGAGTTCTCTTTGGTGCGCGAGGGAGCGAATGATGTCTGTGGACACGCCAGCGGCGGCAAGGACGGCAGGGTCCTGATCTGCAAATGGGTACGGCTTCGTATGTTCATCGCCCGCAGCGTAACCCTCGTGAATCGTCGTCTGCGCAACGACGACAGGCCATTCGGGGTGCCGCCGCCGTATGGCGCGCACCGCATCGACGATAGTCTCTTGTTGTGGATCAAGCGCACGCATCGTGACAATGAGAAGGTGCGCTTGATCCTCGCAAAATGTCAGGTCTTCGGTTGGATCGTAGCCCGCCTCCCCGACCCCGCGCGTATCGAGAAACCGGATGAGTGGTGCCTCTTGGGGAAAGTCAAAAACGCGCGCCGTTTTGGTACAGGCCTTGAAGCCATTTCCTACTTCGGCAGCGCTGCATTCCATCATCACGCGAATGATCGACGTCTTACCCGATTGCACCTTGCCCAGGAGCCAGACTACGGGAGCGAACGCACGCGCACGCTGCGCAATTTCCTCATCAGCGCCCTCAGCGCGTGCGGGGAAAAGCACCGCCTTTAGATTCTGTGCTGAATTGACAAGCCACCGCCCAAAGGCGCGCCTTTGATCCGTCCCGATCAACCCGAACTGTCCTGTTCTGCGTCCATCTTCCTAACAACGAAGATTGGCTCGATGGCGCAAAAACGCAAATGCCGACCAAAGGTTGCACGCGCATCGCAGCATCCACGGCCGGGTGCCACCACTGCGCCCGTCCGTTGGTTCGAGGTTGCGGTAGAGCGAAGCTACGACTGCTTGAAGAACAGCTCGAAGGCCAACCTGATCGGCTGGTTAAAACGTCGATTGTTGAGGAAGCGATTTCCCGCGCGCGCGAATCTTCCTCATAACGGCATCCATGATTTCCTTATTCATCATCGCCGCCGTCGCGGTCTCGGGGTCTACATCATTTCTGATAAGAACTTCATCCGTCGCCTTCTTTGCGCGCTCTTGTGCGTTGGCCTGCTCCGCAAAGACAGGGCCGATTGATTGATCGTCTAACGAGGCAGTGCCTTGCGCACACCCGGCAATCGGAATGACCAAGGCGGCTATTGCAAATATCCGCATCGCGTCCCTCGCTCTGCGCCCCTGATTCGAAGCTCTGATTCTCTCGCTTACAGACGGAGCGATCAACCCCATTAGATGCGTAAGTACCGCCTTATTCTTGCATGAGATCGGTGCAGCAGCAGCCCATTCCGGGGGCATAGCACTCACTTAAAACGCGCCGCTCTGACGTCCAGCCGGTGCTCTATACGTTATCGGTCAACAAGACTCCGAAGAAAAAAGCGCCCGTCACGAGACCGGCGCTGCCAGAGAGCAAAAGCAGGCAAGCCGCTTAGTTGATGCTGCGGCCCTTAACGCCCACGGCAACCGGCACAGTCCTGCCGTCCTTGGTCCCACTGCCGACCCACTTGCCGTTGGCATCCTTGACCAGCTCCGAAACGTTTGTGTAGCCCTGCCGCATCAAGTGCTGACGCGCATCTTCCATCGAAAAGGGATTTCCGTCGGGGATGTTCTTCGTTGCGGTC
>JAUWCP010000208.1 GCA_030609245.1 Hyphomicrobium sp. | reverse complement strand
GTCACAGCTGCTGCCATCGAAACGCTCCTCAAGGTTTGCAGGTCTGCTCTCAAACCCCATCGGGGCCCACCCAAACTAACGTCCGCGCTCAACTTGCCCATTGACGTGGGTCAAAGCGCTTGCGCTCGCGGTCTCGTACCGAAATCTGTGGAGGTCGCAATGTCGCAAACCAGCAATCAGGAGGTTAGAATGTCTACGCTTAAAGTCATCGAAGTTCTGGCAGAGTCAAACAAGAGCTGGGAGGATGCGGCACAAGAAGCCGTCACTACCACCTCAAAAACTGTGCGCAACGTAAAGTCGATCTGGATCGACAACTTCGAGGCCACCGTCGAGGCAGGCAAGCTGAAAAGCTACCGCATCAACGCAAAGGTCTCCTTCGTTCTGGACTGAGCTTTGGCCTGTCGGCTGGCATCATAGCCGGGCGAGCGAGAGCTCGCCTGCAAAATAGGCACCTCGCATGACGCTGTCCGGCGCATTCGCAACAGCTGTTGGCTCAGAACATTTTGCCCACGATGCCGATGTGGGAGTGCGCGGCTGGGGCGCGACGCCGTCGCAGGCTTTCGAACAGGCGGCCGTGGCGCTGACTCGCGTTGTAACTGACGCGGACGTCGCTAAACGCGACCGCATCGATGTTAGGTGCGAGGCCCCCGACATCGACCTTCTTTTCGTCGAATGGCTCAACGCCATTATCTACGAGATGGCTATTCGCGGTATGCTGTTTGCACGTTTCTCGGTTCGCATCGACGGAACAAAGCTCGAAGGCACGCTGTGGGGTGAGCCGGTCGACGTCGAGCGGCACGCGCCTGCGTGCGAACCGAAGGGCGCCACCTATACGGCGCTCAAAGTCGCGAAAAACGCTGAAGGTGTATGGTCGGCCGCCTGCATCGTCGACGTATGAAAGGAGCCGGGTCATGGATCTCACCCGCCTTACCCGAGTGGACTCGACGACTTGGCGCATCGAGCCACACGGCGCCATGCGCGTGCCAGCGATCATCTATGCCGACGAAAGTCTGATCCGCGACATCGACGACAAGGTTTACGAGCAAGTCTCTAACGTCGCGGCATTGCCTGGCATCGTGCGTGCGTCTTATGCGATGCCTGATGCTCACTGGGGCTACGGCTTTCCTATCGGTGGGGTCGCGGCCTTCGATCCCAATGAAGGGGGTGTGGTCTCGGCAGGCGGCGTCGGGTTCGACATCTCCTGCGGCGTACGCACCATGCTCACTGGCCTGCCCGTTGCCGACATTCTCGCCGAACAGCGGCCCCTTGCCGACGAGCTCTTTCGTCAGATCCCTGCCGGTGTCGGCAGCAAGGGGTCAATTTCGCTCGAAGCCGATCAGATGGACGCCATGCTGGCGGGAGGCGCCCGCTGGGCCGTTGATGAGGGTTGGGGCGAAGCGCGCGATCTGGAACGCATCGAGGAAGAGGGCGCGATGGCCGGAGCGCAGCCAGAGCATGTCTCGAAGCGTGCCAAGGAGCGCCAACGCCGCGAGATGGGTACGCTCGGTTCCGGAAATCACTATCTCGAGGTCCAAGGGATCACCGAGATCTATGACGCAGCAGCAGCCGAGGCCTTCGGCCTCAAGCAGGAAGAGGCTGTCGTCACCATCCACTGCGGCTCGCGCGGTCTGGGCCATCAGATTGGAACCGAGTTTCTGAAAGAGATGGTCATCAGCGCAGAGGCAGCGGGAATCGAGCTTCCGGATCGCGAACTGGCTTGTGCGCCGATCAACTCAGAGGTCGGGCAGCGCTATCTCGGTGCCATGCGAGCGGGGATCAATTGCGCCTTGGCAAACCGCGAGATACTTGGCCATTACGCGCGGCGTGTCTTTCGTCACGTCTTTCCCGCGTGCGACCTTAAGCTGCTCTATGACGTCTCACACAATACCTGCAAGGTCGAGCCGCATTCGGCAAACGGTGAGCCATGCGGGCTCTTCGTACATCGTAAAGGCGCAACCTGTGCTTTCGGGCCAGGGCACCCGAGCTTGCCGGAGGCCTTGCGTTCCATCGGGCAGCCTGTCCTCATCGGCGGCAGCATGGGAACCAGCTCCTATATTTTAGCGGGCACTGCGAGTAGCGAGGAGAAGGCTTTCTCCTCGGCGTGTCATGGCGCTGGCCGCGCGATGTCCCGCCATGCGGCATTGAAGCGTTGGAGCGGCCGCATGATCCTCGATGAGCTTACTGCGCAAGGCATCCTGATCCGCAGCCCCTCCAGTCGTGGCGTCGCAGAGGAGGCGCCCGGCGCCTATAAGGACGTGGGAGTGGTGGTTGCCGCAGCTGAGCATGCGGGTCTAGCTCGGCGGATTGCCCGGCTGCGACCGCTCATATGCATCAAGGGTTGACGCGCATGGACGACCATCGCGCATCGCGGGATTTTCTCTAGACGACTCATTGATCTCGTAATGTATCGCACCGGACCTTGTCACTTGGGCCGGATTCGAGCTCGGCGCCGGCATGCCGATCAACCCCTCGCAGCCCGAAAAGGATGCAGTGGTTCTGCGCGTGGCAGACGGGTTCGTCGGCCAAGTTCATCCGTCGCCAAGCCCATCAGGAAGAGGCCGCCCAAGGTGATCAATACGAAGTGGATTTCCATCTCCGTCGGTTGCCTCGCCTCTCGTCACAATGATCAGATTTGCGCTCCAAGCTAAAGCATTAACTCCTCTTTCGTCACGTATAGGTTGCGCGCGTTTGCCCGGTCTGTAGTTGCTTAGATCGTGCAGCCGCTACAGAACCATCTGAGTCATATTGTTGGCTAGGCAGAGGCTCACGGTCGGCAGCGCCAAACTAAGGAGGTTCTGCTCACTGTCGTCTTTGCCCCAACAAGCGGACATTGGTCGTTTCGCTGCCTACATGTTCAACTGGGTGCGCATCCCGGAACTCTGCAAGTCATTCCTGGCCGCGGCCGCATCGGTCACTTGGGTCTGGTGAGAGACACAAGAAGAGGCAGGAGGCTTCCATACTCAGAAAAACACTTACTGCACTTCAGGCGTGCGCGCTGCTCGTTGGCGTCGTCGTCGGCATTGGCATATTCAAGACGCCGCAGGTGGTTGCGGCGAACGTTTCGAGCGACACCGCTTTCCTTGGTTTGTGGCTGCTCGGCGGCCTTGTTACTCTCATTGGTGCGCTTTGCTATGCCGAACTCGGGACGGCGTACCCGCATGTCGGCGGCGAGTACCATTTTCTGCGAAAGGCCTATGGCCCCGGGCTTGGCTTCTTGTTCGCGTGGGGGCGCATGGCCGTGATGCAATCTGGCTCCATTGCGGCAGTCGCCTTCGTCTATGGCGACTATGCCTCGTTCCTCATTCCGGCTGAGCCGGCTGTTCATGCGGCGCTCGCGATCATCATCCTTTCCGCGCTGCAGCTGAAGGGCACGGAGCTAAGTAGCCGCGCCCAGCTAGCCCTGACGACCGCGACGGTGGCCGCCGTTTTGTTTGTCGCCCTTATCGGCTGGGCTGTTGTCCCGCAATCTGCCGCGACGTCGCCCGCACCGAGCGGCGGAGCCGCAGGGCTTGCAATGGTGTTCATCCTCCTCACGTATGGCGGTTGGACCGAGACAGTCTACCTTTCGGGGGAGGTTCGCAATCCACGGCGGGACATCCCGCGCGCGCTGCTCTTCGGCACCGCCGCCGTGACGGCGCTCTACCTGTTTGCGAATTACTCTTACCTCAGGGCGCTTGGGCTCGAGGGGCTGAGACAGTCCAGCGCCATTGCTGCCGATTTGGTGGGGTTGGTGTTTGGAGAAATGGGTGCGGCGGTGGTCGCGGGCATTGTGTGCGTCGCCTCGCTCAGCACGCTCAATGCGACGATCTTGACCGGCGCGCGCTCAATGTACGCGCTGGGCAGAAGCTTTGCCCCATTCGCCGTCCTGGGCAAGCATAGCGCCGACGGTCGCTCACCGCGCAATGCTATCATCGTCCAGGCGGCCATTACAATCGGGCTCGTCGTGTTCGGGGCCTTTGCCCGCGACGGCTTCCAGTCGATGGTCGAGTACACCGCGCCAGTATTCTGGACCTTCCTGCTTCTGGTCGGTATTTCGCTGTTCGTGTTTCGCTGGCGGGACCCGGCAAGAGCGATTCCGTTCCGTGTCCCGCTCTATCCGGTGACGCCGCTCCTCTTCTGCGCCACGTCGCTTTATCTCCTCTATTCGAGCCTCGTTTACACGGGCCTGGGCGCACTCATTGGCGTCGCGATATTGTTGGCCGGCATCCCGATATTTCTCCTTGGCCGGCGCGCGACCAGCTCGCCCCGGGCAAGACGCGTTGGAGCACAAGGACAATGACACGAGCAATGCTAACGATGTTGGCGCATGTGGCGCTCATAGCGGGGG
>JAUWCP010000099.1 GCA_030609245.1 Hyphomicrobium sp. | reverse complement strand
CCTCCTTCAAGCCGGTTTCCGGGAATGCGCCAAGCGCGAGCTTCTTTTCCTTACCATCGTATCGATATTTGAGCCTCCAAAGCTTTCCGCCTGACGGCTCAACCGAAAGGAACAGCCCTTTTCCATCGAACAGCTTGTAAGATTGCGAGCGCGATTGAGCGGCTTTGATCGCCGTATTCGTCAAAGGCATGCAACCCCCGAAGCTAGCGCTAGAGGCCCCCAAAAAGGCCCCCTTTCATCTCCGGATGTTGAGGAGTTCAGGCGGACGCCATTGGACGACCAGTCGAGATAATGCCATTATTTTCAGTGTTTTTCTAGCCGGTGTTGGATGACACCGGAGGGCCAAGTGGTGCCCAGGAGAGGACTCGAACCTCCACACCCTTGCGAGCGCCAGCACCTGAAGCTGGTGCGTCTACCAATTCCGCCACCTGGGCACGAACGCGATGAGTTAGAGAGCACCGCCCTTCTTGTCAATTGCGCCCTGTCTGGCTTCACAGGGCCGCCAACGCTCGTGTATGCCTTGTTTCTCCAGACGTTGGTTTGAGCGATAGGGAGCGCGAGATGTCGGATCGTCTCGACGACAAGGGGTTGGCAACCGTCTTTGGCGGATCGGGCTTCGTAGGCCGATATGCTGTGGCTGCGATGGCAAAGAATGGTTGGCGCGTGCGTGCCGCCGTGCGCCGCCCCGATTCGGCGGTTTTCCTGCAGCCCTCTGGCAGCGTTGGCCAGATCTTCCCGGTGCAGGCAAACATTCGCTATCCTGAATCTGTAGCGCACGCGATGAAGGGTGCGCGAGTTGTGGTCAATGCCGTTGGTGTGCTGGTGAGCAGCGGCCATCAGAGTTATCGCGCTCTCCACGTACTTGGAGCGCGGGCCGTCGCCAAGGCAGCCCGCGAGGCGGGTGTTAAGAGGCTTGTTCACATCTCGGCCATCGGCGCCGATCCCAAATCGTCTTCGCGCTATGCGCGCACGAAGGGGGAGGGCGAAGCAGCGGTGCTGGAAGAGTTTCCCGACGCGATTATTTTACGTCCCTCTGTCGTGTTCGGGCCGGAGGACGAGTTCTTCAATCGCTTTGCGGGCATGGCACGGATCTCGCCATTCCTGCCGCTGATTGGCGGCGGCAAGACGCGGTTTCAACCGGTTTTCGTTGGGGACCTGGGCGCAGCCGTCGCAGCCGCCATCGACGGGGCGGGCAAGCCGGGCACCGTCTACGAGATCGGAGGTTCTGAGGTGTTCAGCTTCCGCGAGCTTCTCGATCTGGTGCAAGAGTGGGCCGAACGACCGCGCACCTACATGCCGTTACCGTTTTGGCTAGCCAAGCTCCAAGCGATCTTGACCTGGCCGTTGCCGAACAGCTGGCGACCGATCACCTACGATCAGGTGCGCTTGTTGCAGCAAGACAACATCGTCAGTGAACGAGCAAAGTCGGAGAAGCGCACCATTGCCGCCCTTGGCATAACGCGGCCCCATGGCGTTGGGGCGATCGTGCCAACCTATTTGGAGCGCTTTCGCCCGCGCGGCCAATTCGCGGCCTACCGCAGCTAAGACGCAGGCACCAGACGCAACAAGGGCCCCGCCGGTTAAGCGAGGCCCCAAGACGCAACATCTGTACATTGCTGCCGCGGTGCCGTGCCTCAGTGCACGCTCGCGATCTGCAAGTCGTCATCAATCGCATGACCGATAGCTGCCTGCCTCGTGTCGGTAAGCGCCAGCGGCGTACCGTCAGCTGCATGGAGCGAGAAGAGGTTGATGCCTTCTGGCAGCCCCTTGACGGCAGGGAACATACGGCTGGCTTCGTCCGAAGTCAGTGTCTTGATGTATGCAACGACGCCGCCACCGAGAGTAGCAAGCTCGCCCTCAGTCATGGCAATGCGCTTGTCTGTCATCTTCTCGAATTCGGTCATGACGCTTCGTCTCCTTCAAGTGGGGCCCGGCGCGTCCACATCTTTGATCTGGGTGCGGTAGCCGCAATTTCCAGATCCCTCGGGGCGCCGACCCCTTAGCAACACGCGTAACCAGAGTCTCTCTCGGATAACGACTACGAACGCGATTTTCTGTCGCCGATCTCAATCGTCCGCATCGAGCGTTCTGGCTCCAGGCGCTTCAGGTCGATTGCGAGCAGGCCATTCGACAAGTCGGCCAATTCTACCTCGATTCCCTCTGCGAGCACGAATGTGCGGGTGAATTGGCGCGCAGCAATCCCACGGTAAAGAAACTCTCGAGACTTTTCCTCATGCTGTTTACCGCGGACGGTAAGCTGGTGATCTTCCAAGGTTATCTCAAGTTGATCGCGCGTAAAACCAGCCACCGCGAGCGTGATGCGCAGCTGTTCTGTTTCGCTGCCTGCGTTGGTAACGCGCTCGATATTGTAGGGAGGGTAGCCGTCTCCTGCGCCTTTATTGGCACGGTCGACCAGGCGTTCCATCTCTTCAAAGCCCAATAGCAAAGGGTTTGAGAGCACTGATAGGCGTGTCATGCGTCGAAAGCCCTTTCGTTAAGCGACCTTCTTCTTTTTGAGTGGCAGGGCCGATCGATGGCCCCTGCGCATGCCCAGCCCCGTTCATGGGCACCAGGCCTATGTAACAACATATGGTGGCGGTTTTTGGCGGTTCAAGCGAGCCCGCTGCTGGCCGATTCGTCGCCGATTGCAGACCGCGTGTATCCGCCGATGCGAGTAACCATGGGTTGGGAGATGAACTCGTTGTCATTTGACAAGGCAGGGTCGAATGCAAAAATGTGGCGTAATAACGGTGTTTGCAGGCCGAAGCGGCGCACCTCTCCATCAGTAACCGTCCATGTCCTAATAAGGCATCCTGGGACGGCCGGTTCACAGAATGGGGTGCGGCGGCGTCCTGCGCGTAGCGCTCAGGTCCACCGGATCGAGGTTTGATCGATGCACAAACTCGGCTACTGCCGCCTTTCAACCCCTTCAATGGCACTTTTAATGATGCTCGTTTCAACGCTACAGACCGTCCCCGCTCAAGCGCAGACGCGCGCCAGTGAGTTTACGTTATCCAATGGCATGCAAGTGGTCGTGATTCCCGACCACCGCGCACCCGTTGTCACGCACATGGTCTGGTACAAGGTCGGCGCCGCGGACGAGCCCAAGGGTGTCTCAGGCATCGCGCACTTTCTTGAGCACCTAATGTTCAAGTCGACCGAAAAGATCGCGATCGGTGAATTCTCCAAGATCATTTCCCGGCTTGGTGGTCAGGACAACGCCTTCACTGGCCAGGATGCAACATCATATCACCAGCGCATTGCCAAGGAGAGGCTGGGGACGCTGATGGAGATGGAAGCCGATCGCATGGTCAATTTGCGGCTGACCGAGAACGAAGTGCTCATGGAGCGCAACGTGATTATGGAGGAGCGCCGCGCGCGCATCGAAAACAACCCCACCGCATTGCTTGATGAGCAGATGGCCGCCACACTTTACCGGTCGCATCCCTATGGTATTCCCGTCATCGGTTGGGGACACGAGATGAAGAAGCTATCGCGCGAGGACGCGATGCGCTTCTACAAGCACTACTATGCGCCCAACAACTCAATCCTCGTGGTGGCTGGCGACGTTACGACCGAGGAAGTCAAAAAGCTTGCCGAAGAGACCTACGGCAAGATTCCAGCGAACCCCGACGTCAATCATCGTGAACGCCCCACGGAGCCGCCCTACATCGCCGCGCGCCGGCTGGAGTACAAGGACCCGCGTGCCGGCAATGCCTCCTTCCACCGCTACTACGTCGCGCCGAGCTACGTGACGGCGGAACCCGGTGAGGCCGAAGCGCTCGATCTGCTGTTCAAAATAGTTGCCGGCGGTGCGACGAGCAGACTTTACAAGAAACTGGTCGTCGATGAGAAGATCGCGGCTACGTGCGGCGGCGACTACGCTGGATGGGGTCTCGATAGTGGTGCCGTTTCGATCTACGCCGTGGCCGCGGACGGCGTCGGCCTTGACGATATCGAGGCGAAGGTCGACGAGGTGCTGGATGATGTGCGCGCCAACGGCGTCACGGCAGCCGAGCTTGAGCGCGCCAAGAAGACATTTCTCGCCGACTACATCTACGACAGCGACAATCAGGCCAGATTAGCACGCCGCTACGGATGGGCTCTGACGGTCGGGCGCTCGGTTAACGACATCGAAAGCTGGCCGGATGCGATGTCAAAAGTCACGCTTGAGGACGTGCAAAAGGCAGCAGCCAAGTATCTCGACATACGCCGCTCAGTCACCGGTTGGCTTCTGCCGGAGGCAGCACATGGCCGAGGTGATGGCGGCAAAAAAGTCAAGCAGCCAGCCGTCCACACGCGCTCGTGAATCCTATTGTCCAAAGGTCATGCCATGATCCTTAATCGTTGGTTCGGAACAAGGCCCGCGCAACTGCGGGCTTTGACGGCAGTGCCGCTTGCCGCCTTGATCTTCGCCATTATCACCACGCTCAGCGGGCCTGCACACGCTATGAAAATCCAAACCATAAAGAGTCCCGGCGGCATCGAGGCCTGGCTTGTCGAGGAGCATGCCGTGCCCATGATGGCAATGCGCTTTGCCTTCGAGGGTGGGAGCTCGCAAGATCCTACCGGCAACGAAGGTCTAGCTAATTTTCTCTCCGCGATGTTGGATGAGGGCGCAGCCGATCTAAAGTCCCGGGAGTTTCAGGAGCGCATGGAGGAGATTTCCATGCGCATGCGATACGAGGATTCCAAGGACGCGTTCTACGGGAATTTCGAGACGCTTACGGCCAACCGTGACGAGGCCGCCAAGCTCTTGAAGCTCGCCCTCAACAATCCGCGTTTCGATACGGATGCGGTGGAGCGCATCCGCCAGCAGTTGCAGGCGGCCCTGGCCTATGCGGCCCGCAATCCCGAAAAAGTAGCCCTCAACGAATGGTACGCGATTGCCTTTGAGGGCCATCCTTATGCTCGCCCCTCCGCCGGCACCCAGGAGACGGTTGCTAAGATCACGGGCGATGATTTGGAGGGGTATCGCAAGCGCACTTTTGCCAAGGATACGCTGAAGGTGGTCGCCGTTGGCGACATCAATGCCGAACAGCTCGGTGCGCTGCTTGACGAGGTCTTCGGCGATCTCCCAGCCACCGCTGATCTTATCGCTGTATCGAAGACGAGCCCCGTCGCCGGAGGCCGGCAGAAGGTGGTGGAGATGAGTGTGCCGCAGTCGGTGGCGGTTTTCGGATTGGGCGCCATGGAGCGCAAGGACCCCGACTTCATCCCCACATTCGTGCTCAATCATATTCTGGGTGGCGGTGGATTTGCCTCCAAGCTTATGGAGGAGGTGCGCGAGAAGCGCGGCCTAGCCTACTCGGTCTACACGTACGTCTATCCCTATCAGCACACGTCGATTTTCTCCGGCAGTGTGGCGACGCGTAACGAGGCGATCGGCGAGTCGCTCGACGTCATTCGCGAAGAATTCAAGCAGATGGCCGAAAACGGCCCCACACAGACTGAGCTCGACAACGCCAAGAAATATCTGATTGGCTCCTACCCACTGCGCTTCGATACCAACGCCAAGATCGCCTCGCAGCTTCTTGGGCTGCGCATGGACGACTTCGGACCTGAGTACATCGACAATCGCAACGACATGATGGCCGCGGTGACGCTCGATGACGTGAAGCGTGTGGCCAAGCGCCTCCTGGATACCGACGACCTTATTGTGACGATCGTCGGCAAGCCGACCCTTCAGGAAGGCAAAGAGGGCTAGATAGGTTTCGGCCTCCGCTTGCAAAGTCCCGGCAAAATGGCGGCGCAACAGCGCTATACACAGCCATCGCTGACGGCGAATCGCCGGATGCGCTAGCCTGTGCCGGAATAAGGGAGGGGCAGCCATGGCGATCCGCCAGCTTTCGCCGGAGACCGTCAATCGAATCGCCGCTGGCGAGGTTGTCGAGCGCCCGGCAAGTGTCGTCAAAGAGCTCGTCGAGAATGCGATCGACGCGGGCGCAACCGAGATCGAAGTGGTCACCGCTTCGGGCGGGCTGGCGCTTATCCGCGTGACCGACAACGGTTCGGGTATGAACCGCCAAGATCTCGCCCTTTGCGTCGAGCGGCACGCCACCTCCAAGCTTTCTGAGGAAGACCTCTTTGCGATCCAAACGCTGGGATTTCGCGGCGAGGCGCTCCCCTCGATTGGCGCGATTGCCCGGCTTGAGATTTTATCGCGTGCGCACGGCGACGAGGATGCCTTTTCCATCCTCGTTGATCGCGGCGCGAAGGAGGGTCCCAAGCCTGCGGCTGGCAACACGGGCACGCGTGTCGAGGTGCGCGATCTCTTCGCGAACGTTCCCGCGCGGCTCAAATTTATGAAATCCGAGCGTGCCGAGAACCAGGCGGTTTCAGACGTGGTGAAGCGGCTTGCCATGGCACACGCCGATGTGGGTTTCACCCTGACCACCGGAGAGCGCACGGGCTTGCGCTTGCCGCGCGAAGATGCGGGTCCTGAGGGCCTTCTCAAACGGCTAGGGCGCATCATGGGCCGCGAGTTTATGGCCGATGCACTAGCTATAGCGGGTGCGCGCGAAACGGTTGCTGTCTCAGGTTTTGCTGGCCTGCCGACACTGCACCGGCCCAACACCGCCCAACAGTTTCTGTTCGTCAACGGTCGGCCGGTCAAAGACAAGCTGCTGGTCGGCGCCGTGCGCGGTGCCTACGGCGACCTGATCCCGCGCGGCCGGCACCCGCTGCTGGCGCTCTTTGTCACGCTTCCGCCCGCGGAGGTCGACGTCAATGTGCACCCCGCCAAGCTCGAGGTGCGCTTCCGCGATGCGGGTTGCGTGCGCTCGTTGATCGTCAACGCACTCGCTGCCGCCCTGCATGCCGCTGGGCACCGCGCCTCGGCCGGTGGCGGGGCCGCGACATTAGCGGAGCTCCAGCCCAACATCGTGCCGTTTGAGCGGCCGGCCGGGCGCGCGCCAACCTACGGCAACTCGGCCCCGAACATTTCGCACGGCCTCGCCGAAGCCATGCAGGCGCCGTTCGAAGCATTCGCGAGTCCGAGTGCGGACACGAGCGCCAGTGTTGAGCCTGTCGCGGAAGAATGCCTCGATCGGCCGCTTGGTGCTGCACGGGCGCAGTTGCACGAGACTTATATTGTCGCGCAGACGCGCGACTCCGTCATTATCGTCGATCAGCATGCGGCGCACGAGCGCCTCGTCTACGAGCGCATGAAGGCGATGCTCGCCGCCGGTGGTGTGGCGCGGCAGGGGTTGCTCATCCCGGCGGTCGTCGAGCTGTCAGATGAGGAAGCCGCCGCACTCGGCGACAAGGCCGAGGAGCTGGCCGAACTGGGTCTCGTGCTGGAGCCCTTCGGTGCGGGTGCGGTCGCTGTGCGCGAGGTTCCCGCACTTCTGGGCGAGACTGACGTTGCGGGCCTAGTCAAGGATCTCGCAGCTGACATCACCGGAGACGGCGAAGGCTTGGCGCTGAAAGAGCGCCTGGAGGCGGTGTGTGCGACGCTTGCCTGCTATGGCAGTGTACGCGCTGGGCGGCGCCTGACGGCGCAGGAAATGAACGCACTGCTGCGCGACATGGAGGCGACGCCCTATTCGGGGCAATGCAACTATGGCCGGCCAACGTACGTGGAGTTGAAGCTCACCGACATCGAACGCCTGTTCGGTCGCCGCTAAGCGTGAATCCGTTTCTACATTTTTGATTTAGAGCAAGATTCACATATCTGCCGGAGATCTCGCGGACTTGGCGAGCGATTCCATCACGAACGATCTTGCTCTAGTCGTGCTCATTCATGTCTCGCTCGCCGTAAGGCGCGTTCTTCAAAAAAATATGTTGCCGCGAGCATAGGGCCTTGCCAACGGGGCGGCGTTGCCTATGTTGTGCGCCGACATGAGCGATCCGACCGATCATCCCCTCGTTCGCGTTCGCCGCGGCGCCTTGATTGCCGGGGTGTGCGGCGGCCTTGCCAAATGGCTCGGCTGGGATCCGACCCTTGTGCGCTTTGGCTACGTGGTCGTGACGCTTCTCTCTGCCGGGTTCCCCGGCGTTCTGATCTACATCCTGCTGTGGATCCTCATGCCGCGTGAGCCCGAGTAAGCGTCAAGTGCTGTCCTCAGTGTTGGCATCGTAGCGCGCGAGAATGACTTGCGTGTCGCCGTACGTGCGACGGTCGAACTCAACGAACTTATCGGGAATATGAACTGTGAC
>JAUWCP010000230.1 GCA_030609245.1 Hyphomicrobium sp. | reverse complement strand
GTTAGGCCATCCGGTTTTTGGTAAGCGCTTGCAACCTTTGCGACCTACTTGGTCCCCGACATCCCGACCGATATTGTCAGACCGCCGGTCGCTTCACGAACGCTTTCCTTTAGCTTCTTACCAATCGTTCGAGGCTCACCGAGAAGCTGCTCGCAACCGGTCAGATCGAGGAATGCCTCGTCAAGGCTGATGGCTTCCACATGCGGGGAAAAATCCGAAAACACCCGCATGATCATTTTGGAGACTTCCTGGTAGCGATCGAAGCGGGGCCGAACGATTGCTGCGTCCGGGCACATGCGTCGCGCCTTGGCCATTGACATGGCGCTTCCCACTCCAAACGGTCGGGCTTCGTAACTCGCTGTCAGAACGACACCCCGATCGCTGGGCAGTCCAACAAGTATGGGTTTGCCGCAAAGTGAAGGATCATCCAGTTGTTCAATTGCAGCGTAGAACGCGTCCATGTCGGCATGGGCGATGATTCTCGGCCAAACTGATTCTGCTGGTGCCATCTCCGCCCTAGTTTAGACGAGCGCAGAAGTGGCGGGTCAATTTCTGCTTTGCACTTGAAAGCCAACATCAATCCGCACAGCCAGGGATGTCCGCTAAGTCCCAGGAGGAAACATTGGTGGCACCCGAGCGCCCCGACCGTGAACCTGAATTGGTCCCAGCACTACAACAATTGGTTCTCGTATTCGTCGATCGGATCTTGCCCAATTCGTTTCAACAGGCTCGCGTTAGGCAACGCCCTAGCGAGCCAGACTTTGCATCCAGTCCCAGGTGCGTCCCGCGCGCCGCTGCGCGTGGTCCAGATCATCGGTCAGCATGAAGCCGGAGCGGATGAGATCTTCAAGCTCCCGGCGCGCTTGGTTCAGGTAGTCCTGGCGGTTTTCATACAGCGTCTCGATGGCCGGTCGGGGATCGCCGCTTGCTAGCCGTTCGGCCTCAGTGCGGGGCAGCGGAATCGCCGTCCCAACAAAGTCGGCGAGTTCGTTGGGGTTGCCGGCATAGCCGGTGCGCAGGCTCCATGGTGTGTAGGTCGCCAGAGGCGCGCGCAACTCCACGTTTCGCACGCCGCCGCGTTCGTT
Source organism: Hyphomicrobium sp. (assembly GCA_030609245.1). GTDB lineage: Bacteria > Pseudomonadota > Alphaproteobacteria > Rhizobiales > Hyphomicrobiaceae > Hyphomicrobium_A. The sequence continues at coordinate 2,743 of JAUWCP010000230.1, read as the reverse complement.
ACCAAGGCTATCGACCTGCGCCACGAGTGACGGAAATGAGGGGCCCAGGCGCGGCGGCTGGACGTCGATGATGCCCTCCGACCAGCGCGGTCCGTAGTCGGCCCGATAGGCGACGTGGATGGTTTGCGGGAACGCCACGCCCGGGATAGACGGGAAGGCGACCTCACTGGGCGTTACCAGCGTGCCGTCGGCGCGGGTGGGATACGCGCTGGGCGGCGGGGTCGAGTCGGTCTCCACCCAGTCGACGAGCCGGACGAGCAGCGCGCGGTAATTCCCGCTGAAGTCCAGCGGGTTGCCTCGATACGCCAGTGCGTTTCTGAGTCGGTCGTTTGCTTTCGGAAAAGCACCGACGAAATGCTGCGCACTGGCCAGATGGTAGATGCGTTCATGCGGAAGCGGGGCGACGTCGGCCGCACCGTCTGGCGTGGTGTGGATGAGAGATGCGGCCCTGCCCCAGTACTCATACCCGGTGTTGATGTAGAAGGTTTTCGGCGCATGTTTGGTATCGGCCAGATGGGCTAGGAGGCCGTCGCTGCGCCATTGGAGCGAGTCGAACTGCGTCGCGCTGGTGAAGGGAAACAGGTCCGTTGGGTAGAAAAAGGCCGAGTAGCGATGCCCGTCGCGGGAGGGCTCGGCGAAGCGGTGGTTGAAGCTGCCGCGCCCGGCACCGGCGGTGATGATCATCAGCCCGTCGTATGCTCGGCGGCCTCTCTCGTCTGCATTGAATCCTTGGTAGAGGAAGTGCCGCAGTAACCGGCCCGTCTGGGAGACGCCGGCTGCCAGCCCGAGCCTGGCCGGGAAGATGCTGGACTTGTCATATTTGGCGTAGCTGATCACGTCTCGGATAGCCGCCAGCCCGAGCCCCACAACAGCCGGATCCTGTGCGCGATAGACCAGCTCGTAGATCTTGCCCGCCTTGAATCCTCCGTCGAGCACAATGTGCGTGGCGTCGGGCACACGTCGACCGTTCTTGACCCGCGCGAACTGCCAACGGTCGCGGGGGATAACGTGGCGGGGCGCTTCTCGGCCGTCCCGCATGGTCAGGATGTTAGCCGGGTCCTGCGGATTGGAGACGGGATAGGCACGGTGGTCGCGATGCGCCAACGCCAGCGAAGCTGCCGGGGAGTCCACGGTCCAGTCGCTGCGAACGAGTCCGGTGATCGGTGAGCCGTCCACATGGCGGGCGCGGGGTACATGCAGGCGCAGCACGCCGGGTTGGTCGGGCACGTCAAACTGCCAGCCAATCCAGATCACCGTCAGCCCAAGGCGCAACAGCAGAGCATCGCCAAAGGCGTTAGGGTCATCAGGATCGAGGCTAGCCGACGCGGCGCGGTTGAAATAGTGCGGTGAGAACTTGTCGCCCCGGTTACTGACCTCAACGAGCGCGATGCCACGCGCGCTGTCCGGGGACATCGGCCGAAGGGCAACGAAGGTAGTCCAAGCCTCGACCTGGCCGGCCGAGTTGCGCGGGGCGCGTTGTAAGTCCACGATCTGCGCGTTCATTGGGTTCGCGGGATCGAAGGAGAAGTAGAGCCGGCCGCGTGCGACTTCGTAGGGTCCGTACGCGCCGAACGATTGGCCACCGAGCACCGACTGTCGGCTGTCGATTTCGACGCGGACGACCTCGCTCCGAGCCGACGGGGTCCCGGCCAGCACTCCCAGCAGCAGCAAACACAAACGATACAGCATGGGGCGCCATGATGATGGAGTGATCGGCCCAGGAAAAGGAATGGGGCAGTGTCGTTGGCCTGCCGCTATCACAGGCCCGCCGTTATGGCGACAACCGTCATTATCTTTGGTCGCATGGGCCTTGGGCGATGGAGCGTCATTGTTCGAGCCGCAAAGCTCTAATGTGAAGGAAAATGAGAGTTCCAAACCGAGAAGGAGGCTGAGATGGCTGTCGCGGTGATACTGGCGGTGTGGCTCATCATGCTGACGTTCTTGTTTCATTATGCGGTCCTGCGCTGGCTCTCCGGCAGCATGGCGCGCATCCCGTTAAGCGCAGGCGCGCGCATCATCGCTATCGTGTTCGCAGTGCTGGCGGCTCATATTGTCGAAATCGGACTCTACGCGGTAGCCTACGCACTTGGTGACGGCGTTCTTGCGCTCGGCGGCTTCGGCGGTCTAGCCGTCACCGTTCCGCACGACTACTTCTACTTCTCAATCGTGAGTTACACCTCGCTCGGGCTCGGCGATGTGTTTCCCACCGATCACCTGCGCTTCATCACCGGCGTCGAGGCCTTGAACGGCCTGCTGTTGATCACCTGGTCCGGCTCTTTCATCTACATCGCAATGGGGCGTCTCTGGCCCTGGCAGACTTGAACCGAGCCAGGGGGCGCCACTTTGCGAAATTAGTTCAAGGAAGCCGTTTCATGACGCTCAATCCGTGTTTTCTTGAGGTGCTTCCACGAATTGACCCAGGTGCGACGTCAGTTTGGCCTCGGCTCGCAAGCTAGATCTCTGGTGCGTCGGTGCGATGACAGCCGAGCTTCTTGCGCCAGTCGACGATATCTGGGCTGGAAGCGATGATGTCCGCTTTGGGTCAGAAGCAGACATTTGAACCTGGATCAGCGATGTCCGCTTTACCCCCAAAAGCGGACATTCTCAGAGGCGGCTCAGATGTCCGCTAAGTGCCATAAGCGGACATTCAGAGAAGTAGCGAGGCTTTGTCTGATTAACTCCAGAAGGCAAAAAAGAAAGACGTCGATCCGCAGGGACCAGCGCCTTTCTAAAGCTACTGTGC
>JAUWCP010000243.1 GCA_030609245.1 Hyphomicrobium sp. | reverse complement strand
GACTTCAGGTGAGCGAGATACACGACCGCGGGCTATCTGGAAATCGAATGGGTCCACGGCAAGCTCGCCCAACGTCGCACCGAGTGCTGGGTGGGCACCTCCAAGGAGGAGCTAGCCCGCCCGGCACCGAAGTACAAGGCCGCGTGTGGAGACTTCCAGCATCCCGCCCCTGGTCCGGCTCGCTGCGCCACGCATCGCGGCCGGGATGACAAAAGGGCAAGCGGGAAATGGCGACCTTCCGTGCCGTCGGCAAAAGCACGACGTGTTTCTTGGGGAACAGACTGAGAAGCGCATTCGTCTCAAGTTGCCTCGCATGAACAAAGGACAGCCGTGTCTGTCCGCGACCCGACGGAGAAAACAACGATGCTGTACGATCTCGTTGCTCTACTAGAGACCCCAGACGCCCACGTATGCATCTGGCGCGATGGCGAACTCTACATCGAGCCGGCCGTGGCGCAGCGCTAGCCAGCCACATCCGTCATCCCCGGCCCGAAAACGCCGACCGCTCCCCCCACGTCATTCCCGCTTCATGGCGCAGCCATGCTTGGCGTCCGTGAGCACCTTAGAATCCTTTACAACGATGGTGCCGTTGACGACGAGGTAGGGAAGTCCACACGGCGGCGGCGCTGTTTGGGCTTGGGTTTCCCACCTCGCATTTCGCCATTGCGCCCATTCTGGAATCGCTTGGGACGAGCGGACGCTCCGCGCCGCGAACTGCCGTTTGAATCGGCCGCTTGTGCTGCGTGATCGCGCTTGTCCGCAGCAAGCGCGATGTCGCCGCGGCGATCCGTGCCAGGAATCGATTGACGGGTGAGACGCTCGATGTCGCGAAGAAAAGCACGCTCCTCGTTGTCACACAGCGATATGGCGATGCCTTCCGCGCCGGCGCGAGCGGTGCGCCCAATACGGTGAACGTAGCTTTCGGGGATATTGGGAATCTCGTAATTGACGACGTGCGTCACCTGGTCGATGTCGATGCCTCGCGCAGCGATGTCCGTTGCGACGAGCCCGCGAATGCGCCCGGACCGGAACGCGCCGAGTGCCGCCTCTCGCTGCCCCTGGCTCTTGTTGCCGTGGATTGCGGCGACCTTGATGCCGGCAGCTTCCAAATGGCGAGCAACCTTATCTGCGCCGCGCTTCGTGCGCGTGAAGACAAGCGTCCGCTGCATCGCAGAGTCTGCGAACAGCTCGACCAGAAGCGATTTTTTCCTTTGCCCCTCCACGTGAATGACTTTTTGCGTCACGCGATCGGCCGTTTTTGCCACCGGCGCTACGGAAACGCGTACAGGATTGCGCAGCATATCACCGGCAAGCTTGCCGATTTCGCGCGGCATGGTGGCGGAAAAGAAAAGGGTTTGCCGCCTTGCAGAAAGCTTGGAAATGATCTGGCGGATGGGCCGAATGAAGCCCATGTCGAGCATCTGGTCGGCTTCATCCAGAACAAGGATCTCCGTGCCCGATAGCACGACGCTGCGCTGTTCCAGGTGGTCGATGAGCCGACCGGGCGTCGCGACGAGAACGTCGACGCCGCGGCTCATAGCGGTGACCTGGCGCCTGAACGGTGCGCCGCCGAACATCGCTGTGACGGACACGCCCGATTGGCGGCCATAGGTTTTGAAGCTCTGGGCAATTTGCGATGCCAATTCTCGTGTCGGCGACAGAACGAGCACGCGCGTGCCTTGCCGCAGGGCGGGACGACGGTTGGCGGCGAGCCGGTGCAAGATCGGTAGCGCGAAGGCGGCTGTCTTTCCGGTGCCGGTCTGCGCGATACCCAGCAGGTCCTTTCCGTCCAGAACGCTTGGGATGGCTTGTGCCTGAATAGGGGTCGGTGTCGTGTAACGCTCCGCATCGAGCGTCTTAAGCAGTGCGGAGTTCAGTCTAAGTTTGGAAAACGTGGTCAATTCAAGTTCTTTCATATTGCGCACACGACGAGCCCGGCTGAGCCTGTGTCAGCCGTGCGCGCACGAACGCGGAGAAGCAAAGAGACGCCCCGCGTGGCCTGGGCTGTCATGTGAGGAAGTGTCAGAAGCGCTCAACAGGAGGACGAACGAGGGGCCTACCTTCGTAACGAGTGGCCCAGACCCAAGTCCTTTTCACGCGGCTGGAGCGCCGATGGTCGCTCAAGTTCGTCTCAAGCGATGCGGGCTTATCTCATGGTGCGGTTCAGAAAGCAAGAAACATCATTTTGGCCCGGCTGATGCAATCTTCACCGGCGCACACCATATATCGAACATGAATGATTTCGATTATGACGCTCCCGCAGAGGTGTTTGCTTGCAAGAGTCGGGGGGCCAGCCCGCGACCAGTGACGTATCGCAGGTTCGCTTCCGGCGCGGAAGCATTACGCTTCGCTATTGAAGAGCTTCCCGCCGAGGTGCTGTTTGGGACTGTGGTTGAAGCAAACGATAACAGATTTGACGCAAAGCAGATCCGCTACCTTTACGACAGTAAACGATATCCGTTACAGCGCCGAACCACGGGCTAGCGTTGAGAAGCAGCCGATACTGGGATCAAAGCCAGAAGTGCCGATATACCGCTTGCATTTGCGGCATGTGAGGCCCATAGCGTGCTGAGCTGGCGTGCCCCAAGAGGGAGTTCGCCCTCGGTATTTGTGGTTTCGCCTACTGGCCAAAACGGGGCCGTTCGCCTTTCCTCACAACTGAGCTGCCAGGCCGAGCGCGCGGCCTGTTCATGGCTTGTTTTGTTCGCGCGTTTCGGGAAAGGCGCAATTCAATGCGTATTACAGGTACTTTGAAGTTCTACAACAGCACCAAAGGCTTTGGTTTTATTTCGCCGGCCGACGGCGGCCAGGACGTGTTTGTTCACGCGAGCGCTCTTGAGGCCGCGGGTATCCCTGCGCTTAACGAGGGCGATAAGATCAGCTTTGTGCTTGAGGATGATCCTCGCGGCCGTGGCAAGAAGGCCGCCCAGATCGAACTCGCCTAGGCAGTTCTGCTGAGGACTCTCGGTGCCAAAGCATAAGTACAAGGTCGGACAGGCAGTCGATTTCAGCCCCGGACGATGGGGACTTCCCGCGTCGTCGCGAGAGTATGAAGTTCTTCGCCTCCTGCCGTTCGAAGGCGGTGATCTCATGTACCGGATCAAGAGCGCCGCCGAGACGTTCGAGCGGGTCGCCAGGGAAAGCGAACTCGCCGAACGAGCAGGCATGCTCTGACTTTGGCATTGCCTGCGCGCACTACAATCACGGATTGCGTTTATCACTTGGCGCGCCTGTTCGTTGAATGGGCGCGCCGCCTCGCAGTATGTTGGAAGTGACTGAGCCGCAATCGAGCGGCGCTTCGGGCGTTGAGCTGAGCGCGTCTCGCATCTATGCTATCGGCGGTGGCCGATCCTTTGGCCTTCTTGGGCATAAGAAAGCGGTTGGCAAGATGACGTGGTACCCACTTCGCTCCAAGCGTTATCACCAAGCGATTGAGATCACGGAAGCGGAGGCCGATTTGATTATCGCCTCGTCGAAAAAATCCATTACGGACGTCGTCGTCATCTCTCAAGCTGAAAAATGGTATGATGTTCGAGGGATGACGCAGGGTGAACTCGAAGCTTTCACCGCGGACTTGGAACGCGCCAAAACTGCGGCCGATGACGAGGAAGCGCAGAAGTCTCTGCCGAATTGACGGCGC
>JAUWCP010000289.1 GCA_030609245.1 Hyphomicrobium sp. | reverse complement strand
AAGCAGCGAAAGTGTCAGCATAGCGTTACGTTGACCGGCCGGGCACGTGTGTCAAGGCGCAGTACAAAATGAGATGGGTTCTGGCACGATCAGGGGTAGCGGAGGGGCCCGCTGGCGTCGGGACGAGGTCATGCTTCGCATGAACGCCGGGGTGACAAGCAAAGGCGCGGGCGGCGCTAGGCCGGAACGGCCTCCTTGGGTGAGCGGGCGGCTGTGTACCCTGCATAACGCAAGACCATGAACGTGAGTGCGGGCAGGAATGTCAGCGTCACGATGGCCGAACCCAGAATGCCAAAGAGCACGATCACGCCCACGCCGCGATAAAGCTCTGTGCCCGCGCCCGGAATAAAGACGAGGGGGGCAAGGCCGCAGATCGTCGTGATGGTGGACATGATGATGGGACGAAGCCGTGCAGCTACCGCCTCTGTCACAGCGGCGTGCGCGCCTAAGCCCATCCGGCGCACGTTGTAGACCGCGCGGTCGACGATGAGAATGGGATTGTTCACCACGGTGCCCATCAGGATCAGAAAGCCCAGCATGGAAATCATGTCGAAGGGTTGATGGATGGCCTTGAGCCCGACGGACGGCAGCACGCCCCCCGCCGCGTTCAACAGATGCAATCCAATGAGCCCGCTGGCGACGCCGAGCGGGATCGTCGTCATGATCAGGATCGGGTAGCCCCAGTGGCTAAAGACGGCGACGAGCAACAGATAGATGATGATAACGGCCACGATGTAATTGCCGGCCAGCGCGTTTCTGGTCGCTTCAAGCTGATCACTCGCGCCCGAGATCCCCATGGTGACGCCCTGAGGAACTTGGCCGGTCTCATTGAGGTAGTCCACGATTTGCTCGCGCACCATCTTCACGCCGGTCTCAAGCGCGATCGCGGGCGGCGGGATTATGTTGAGCGTAACCGTTCGCTTGGCGTTGATGCGCCGTATGGTGCTGGTGTCGACGGTTTCCTTCACTTCGGCCAACGTCGAAAGCGGCACCATGATCCCTTGTGGTGTGTACACGGGCAACTGCCCAACGGAGTCGAGTGCCGTACCGAAGCGTTCACGGCTGTAGAAGAAAATGTCGATCTTCTCATCGTTAAGGTAGAAGTAGCCGGCAAACGCACCATCGGTGAGCGCTGCAACTGTAAAGCCCAGCTCTTGGGCCGTCATGCCGAGCTCGGCACCGCGGTCCCAATCGGGGCGGATTTCGATCAGTGGCTGGGAGAGTGTCAGAGTCGGCGGTTCGGGCTTGATACGCGGATTGTCAAAGACTTCGCCCGCACGCGCATAGGCGGCCGTGGCAACGGCGTAGATGTCCTCCAGCCGCGGGCCTGAAATATCCAGACTTATGCTGCGCGTGCCCGCGTCGTTGCTGGTGATGATCGACCCGCGTGAGACGAACGCCTGCATGCCCGGGAACTTTTGATATTTGGCCGTAAGCACGGTCATCAGCGCGTCAATGTCATCTGGATCGACCGTTTCGGAAATGATGCGCAAGCCGTCCGGATTGATGCTCAAGAACATGTACTTGAGAGCGGGAACGGCCGTCTCGCCACGCTTGAAGCGTGCGGGATCGTCATTCACGAAGGGCAGGAGGTCGTCTTGGAGCTCCTTGCCAATCGTGCGCATGGTCACAAGGTTGTAACCGGGTGGGGCGTTCATTCTGGCGAAGATCTTTGGCTCTTCGCCTTCAGGCAGATACTCGGCGGGCGGAGTGAGGTAAACGATGACGGCAGCGCTCGCTCCTGCAACCGCAAGGATGCAGGCAAGAGATCGCAATGAACTGCCCAAGAGCCACTTGACGCCGCCGACGACCAGCCCGCCGTCCCCATTCGGCAGCTTTGCCCCCCTCTTGTGGCCATTAAAGTCAATGCGTGCGCACGCCGCGGGGACGACCGTGATGGCAACGAGCATCGACGCCAGGATGGAGGCGGAGACGGCGATGGCGATATCGGAGTAGAGCTGGCCTGCCTCCTCCTGAATGAAGACGATGGGAACAAAGACGAGCACTGTGGTGAGCGTTGAGGCGATGACGGCCGGCCACACTTTGCGTACGCCTTCTACCGCTGCGCGGAAGCGTTCGAGTCCCCGCCGGCGCTCCAGGTCGATGCTCTCCAAGACGACGATGGAGTTGTCGAGGGTCATGCCGATGGCAAACGCAATGCCGGCCAGCGAAATCACGTTAATGGTGCGACCCATCAGGAACAGGCCAATGAAAGCCGCGATGGTGCATATGGGGATGCCGACGACGCCGACGAGCGTTGCTCTGAACGTTCGCAAGAACAAGAACATCACGAACGTCGCGAGCGCCGCGCCAATCGCGAGATTGGTCCAAACGTTCTTGATCGAGGCTTTGACGTAGACCACGTCGTCCGCAGTTAGCTTCATCTCCAGGCCTGCGGGCTCAAGCACATCGCGGTTGATCTCCTTGACCTCCGCGAGCACCGCCTTCTTGATGTCAATGACGTTGGAGCCGGCCTCGCGCCGGATGCCTAAGAAGATGACGGGCTGGCCGTTGACGTAAGCGTTGCGTCGGATCTCGAAATGATCGAGGCGCACATCGGCCACGTCACGCAGCTTGATGATGGAGTCACCACGCCGCGTAATGATCAGGTCTTCAAGTCCCTCGATGTCATCGAAGCGTCCAATCGTCCGCAATAGATAACGACGTTTGCCGCTTTCTATCTCGCCGCCCGAAGTGTCGCGATTGCGACTGGCAAGGGCACGGCGAATGTCCATTGTCGTGAGGCTGCGCTCGGCGAGTGCGGGAGCATTTATCAGGATCTGAATCTGCTTTTCAGCCCCGCCGCCAACCCAAACTCGTGAGACGTCTTTCACTCTCTCTAGGCGCGCACGGACATTGTCGTCGATAAAGTCGCGCATTATGTCCATGTTGAGCTGGCGGGGGTTGCCTTCCAGCGGAGACACGCGGAAATACATGAAGGAGTTGGCACTGAATGAGCTTGCGAAAATGCGCGGTTGGTCGACGTTTTCAGGGTAGGAGCGAAC
>JAUWCP010000303.1 GCA_030609245.1 Hyphomicrobium sp. | reverse complement strand
GAAGGCGATGCTGGCTGCCGGTGGTGTGGCGCGGCAGGGGTTGCTCATTCCGGCGGTCGTCGAGCTGTCAGATGAGGAAGCCGCCGCACTCGGCGACAAGGCCGAGGAGCTGGCCGAACTGGGTCTCGTGCTGGAGCCCTTCGGTGCGGGGGCGGTCGCTGTGCGCGAGGTTCCCGCACTTCTGGGCGAGACGGACGTTACGGGCCTGGTCAAGGATCTCGCAGCTGACATCACCGGCGACGGCGAAGGCTTGGCGTTGAAAGAGCGTCTGGAGGCGGTGTGTGCGACGCTGGCCTGCTATGGCAGTGTGCGCGCTGGGCGGCGCCTGACGGCGCAGGAAATGAACGCACTGCTGCGCGACATGGAGGCGACGCCCTATTCGGGGCAATGCAACCATGGCCGGCCAACGTACGTGGAGTTGAAGCTCACCGACATCGAACGCCTGTTCGGCCGCCGCTAAGCGTGAATCAGTCTCTACATTTTTGATTTTGAGCAAGATTCAACTATCTGCTGGAGATCTCGCGGACGAAGGCTTAAGCGATTCCATCAAGAACGATCTTGCTCTAGTCGTGCTCATCCACATCCCGCTCGCCGCAAGGCGCGTTCTTCAAAAAGTATGTTGCCGCGAGCATAGGGCCTTGCCAACGGGGCGGCGTTGCCTATGTTGTGCGCCGACATGAGCGATCCCACTGATGAACCCCTCGTTCGCGTTCGCCGCGGCGCCTTGATTGCCGGGGTGTGCGGCGGCCTAGCCAAATGGCTCGGCTGGGATCCGACCCTCGTGCGCTTTGGCTACGTGGTCGTTACGCTTCTCTCGGCGGCATTCCCCGGCCTTCTGATCTACATCCTGCTGTGGATCCTCATGCCGCGTGAGCCCGCGTAAGCGTCAAGTGCTACCCTCAGTGTTGGCATCGTAGCGCGCGAGAATGACTTGCGTGTCGCCATACGTGCGGCGGTCGAACTCAACGAACTTATCGGGAATATGAACTGTGACGCCCGCGCTCTCCTCGAGCACCACAACGGCGCGGGGCGTCAACCAGCCACCAGTTGCCAACGCTTCAAGCGCTTTTGCGCCGAGCTGCGTGTCATAGGGCGGATCGAGGAACGCCAACCCGAATGCGCTCATCGTTGCTGCATCGCCCAGGTTTGTCGCGTCGCGGCGGAAAATGCGCGATTTTCCGGTGAGCTGCATGGCCTCCACGTTCGCGCGGATTAGTGCGCGCGCCTCGGCTCGATCCTCCACGAACAGGCAGAAGTCGGCGCCGCGCGACAAGGCTTCGAGCCCGAGTGCGCCGGTCCCGGCAAAAAGATCGATAACGCGCGTGCCTTTGAGCGAGACGTCCGGGACGCCATGTTCCAGAATGTTGAACAGGGATTCGCGCACGCGATCCGACGTCGGACGCAATCCTTCGTGCTTGGGACTTGCAAGCGCGCGACCGCGAAATGTGCCTCCCACGATCCTCATGAGGGCTTGGGGGCTTTGTGGGGCTTCGCTTTAGCGCGTGCCTTCCGGCGCGCCCGTTCCGCCTCGATCGGCTTGTTCAAGCCCAGCTCATCTGCAAGCTGGGCCCCAAGCTGGTCGGAAAGTACGCGCCGCTTGACGGCCTCGACCGTGCCAGGCTTCAGGTCCAAAAGCTGAAACGGCCCATAGGAGACGCGGATCAACCGGTTCACCTCCAAGTTCAAGCTCGCCAGGATGCGGCGCACCTCGCGGTTCTTGCCCTCGCGTAGGCCGATGGTCAGCCACGCGTTTGCCCCCTGCGTACTGTCGAGCTTTGCGTCCACCGGGCCATAGCGCACGCCATCGATCTCCACGCCGTCTTTCAGCGCCTCGAGCTGTTTGGGTGAGACCCGCCCGCGCGCGCGAACCCGGTAGCGCCGGAGCCAGCCGGTGGCGGGAAGCTCCATGTGGCGGGCCAGCGCGCCATCATTGGTGAGCAGGAGAAGGCCCTCACTGTTGAAGTCGAGCCGCCCCACAGAGACCACGCGCGGCAGTTCGGGCGGCAAGGCCTCAAAGACCGTAGGGCGTCCTTGCGGGTCCTTGTGGGTGGTGACGAGCCCCTTGGGCTTATAGTACCGCCACAAGCTTATGGGCTCTGCCTGCGGCAGCGGCGAGCCGTCGACCGTAACTTTGTCGTTGGGGGTCACCTCGAAGGCGGGGGTTGTTAGCAGCTTTCCGTTGACGCAGACACGGCCATCGCTGATCCATCGTTCAGCCTCGCGGCGTGAGCACAGCCCTGCGCGTGCTATGGCCTTGGCGATGCGGGTAGCCTCGCCATCAGCTTTAGGGGCTGGGCGCTTACGGGCAATCTTGCGTGCGCTTGGCCGTTTTGCAGTGTGGGCTCTGGACATGGATTGTTTGGGTATGATTGGGCGGGTGCCTTTATGAAATCGCGACGTGAGAGCGGCCATATGGCGCGCGCGTTGGCCGAGGCGCAAGCGGCCGAAGCGCGCGGCGAGGTTCCCATTGGCGCCGTCATTACGGGCCCCGATGGCGCCATACTCGCGGCTGCCGGCAATCTTACACGGACAACGAATGATCCAACCGCACACGCCGAGGTGCTGGCGATACGTGAGGCCTGTGCCAAGATTGGCTCGGAGCGATTACTCGATTGCGATCTCTATGTCACGCTGGAACCCTGCCCCATGTGCGCAGGCGCCATTTCATTCGCGCGCATTCGCCGCCTCTACTATGGCGCGGCCGACCCCAAGGGAGGCGGGGTGGAACATGGCGCGCGCGTTTTCAATCAGCCGACCTGCAACCACGCGCCAGAGGTCTATGCCGGCATCGACGAGGAGCGCGCGGGCGCGCTTCTCAAGG
>JAUWCP010000038.1 GCA_030609245.1 Hyphomicrobium sp. | reverse complement strand
GCGGCCGATCCGGCCCCTGTCGGTGCTGAAATGACGTCCAATCCTTTGGTGCGCATGGTGACCTTCACCGGCTCCACAGAGGTTGGCAAGCTCCTCATGTGCGAGGCCGCCGCTACCGTGAAGCGTGTCAGTATGGAGCTCGGCGGCAACGCGCCGTTTATCGTTTTCGATGATGCCGATCTCGATAGGGCGGTGGCGGGAGCCGTGGCTTCAAAGTTCCGCAATGCCGGGCAAACCTGCGTCTGCGCCAACCGTATACTGGTGCAGGCGGGTGTCTATGATGCCTTCGCAGAGAAGCTGACGGCGGCAGTCAAAGAGCTGAAACTCGGACACGGAACCGACAAGGGCGTGACGATGGGCCCGCTCATCAATACCCAGGCGATCGAGAAGGTTGAGGCACACGTTGCCGAAGCTGTGAAGGCGGGCGCCGAAATTGTCGTTGGCGGCAAGCGCAGCTCAATGGGCGGTACATTCTACGACCCGACGATCCTCACCGGCGTGACACCAAAGATGCGCGTTGCGCACGAGGAAACATTTGGGCCCGTTGCTCCACTGATCAAATTCTCAAGCGAGGAAGAGGTGGTCAGCATAGCCAACGACACGCCCTTTGGACTTGCAGCTTATTTCTTCACGCGCGATTACGCGCGCTGCTGGCGCGTTGCCGAAGCGCTTGAGTATGGCATTGTCGGCGTCAACGAGGGTGTCACGTCAACTGAGATCGCTCCCTTTGGCGGCTTCAAGGAAAGCGGGATCGGGCGTGAGGGTTCGCACCACGGCATCGAAGAGTTCGTCGAGGTCAAGTACACATTGATGGGCGGCCTTTGACGAGAGGTATAGTTCCTTCCAGGCACTGGTTGCGTCGTGCGGTGGACGCAGTTTAGCGGTGTAGCCAAGAGGCCATATGGTTTGCGGCTGCGGCTCTTGCCGCAGAAAAGGGCCGAGAAAGATTGCGTAGTCAACGCCCGATGACCGTGGGGCACCAAGGACGGGACGAGACGGCATGAGTGACGACGAGCAGAAGATCGCGGCAGCGGAACGCGCGCTGCAGTATGTCGAGTCTGGCATGAAACTCGGTCTCGGCACTGGGACGACGGCTGCGAAATTTGTGGATTTATTGGGCCCCAAAGTGCAGGCAGGGCTTGAGTTGACCTGTGTCGCCACGTCGGAAGCGACGCAAGCGCGTGCTAGCGCACTTGGCATTCGCATGTCGACTCTCGATGAGACGCCGTTTCTCGATTTGACAATTGACGGCGCTGATCAGCTCGACGGCGAGTTACACCTGATCAAGGGTGGCGGTGGTGCGCTTTTGCGTGAGAAGATCGTTGCAACGTCATCAGATCGCATGATCGTGATCGCGGACGCGTCCAAGCGCGTCGAAACGCTGGGGTCCCATCCCTTGCCGGTTGAGGTCGTGCGGTTTGGTTTGACCGCCACGCGCAACATGGTCATTGCGCTTGCTTCGGATGCGGGGTGCGAAGGTGAGATCACGTTGCGCCAGGGCGCGGATGGTAAGCCCTTCGTGACGGACAGTGGCAACTATATTCTCGACTGCGCATTCGGGCGTATCGAGGAGCCCGAGGACCTGGACGACGCGTTAAAGATGGTCCCCGGTGTGGTGGAGAACGGGCTCTTCCTCGGTATCGCCGACCTCGCAATCGTTGCTGGACCCGACGGCATCACCCTGTTGAGCGCCAAGGATAAAGATAACGGCGACGACTGAAGCCAAGGGCGGGCGAATGTAGGCGATGAGCGATTTCGACTACGATCTTTTTGTGATAGGCGCTGGTTCGGGCGGTGTGCGTGCCGCGCGTATTGCTGCTAGCCACGGCGCCAAGGTTGCCATTGCCGAGGAGCATCGGATTGGCGGAACCTGCGTGATCCGCGGGTGCGTGCCCAAGAAGCTCCTTGTCTATGCGAGCCGCTTTTCAGATGAGTTTGAAGATGCGCGCGGGTTTGGCTGGCAGACGGGCGAGCCCGTCTTTGACTGGCCGACGCTCATCAAAGCCAAGGACAAGGAGATTGCGCGGCTCGAGGCGCTCTATCGCGCGAACCTGAATAAGACTGGTGTCGCAATTTTCGAAGAGCGTGCCGAGGTTTCCGGAGCCAACACGGTCCATCTCAAATCTTCCCGCCGCTCGGTCACAGCAAAAAGGATCCTGGTGGCGACGGGTGGCAGGCCGTCATTGGGCGATCCGATTGACGGGCTTGAGCACGTCATCACGTCGAATGAGGTCTTCGATCTCAAGGAGCTGCCGCGCCGCATTGCCATTTATGGCGGCGGCTATATCGCTGTGGAGTTTGCCGGTATCTTTTCCGGCCTGGGTGCCGAAACCATAATCGTCTACCGCGGCGACAAGATCCTGCGCGGTTTCGACGAGGATCTGCGCGATGGACTCAGCGAAGCCTATGCCAAGCGCGGCATTTCCATCGTGACGAACCGAACCTTCGCAAGCATCGAGAAGACCGATGGTGGACTCATTGGACATCTCGACGACGGCTCGACCATCGAGGCCGATCAGATCTTATTCGCTATCGGCCGCGCACCCAATACGGCGGATCTGGGGCTCGATGCGGCCGGCGCTGAGCGTGGCCGGAATGGGCACGTCGTTGTGGACGACGCCTCGCGCTCGTCCGTGGCAACCATTTATGCCGTCGGCGACGTGACGGACCGCGTGGCGCTGACGCCCGTAGCCATTCGTGAAGGACATTCCTTTGCGGATAGCACCTTCGGCGATAAGCCGTGGAGTGCTGACTACGAGATGATCCCAACTGCCGTGTTCTCCACACCTGAGATCGGGACCGTGGGATTTCCCCAGCACCTGGCAGAGGAACGCAGCGCGAAGCTCGATATCTACAAGGCGACGTTTCCGCCTTTGAAGGCTACGCTGTCGGGGCGCGATGAGAAAATGCTCATGAAGCTCGTCGTAGACCGGGAGAGTGACAAGGTGATCGGGTGCCACGTACTTGGCGCCGACGCTGCAGAAATTGTGCAAATGGCCGCAATCGCTATGCGTTTAGGGGCAACAAAGGCGGACTTCGATACGACAATGGGCCTACACCCGAGCGCGGCAGAAGAATTCGTCACGATGCGGGAACGCTGGATTGCCCCTGGCGAGGCCGCGGGATGATGGCTCATTTGGCATGTTGCCGTGTTGGAGTTGATAGGCGCACCAGAGCGCTATAAGTCTGCCCGCCTTTGGAAGGGTGTCATGCAACGGCTCAAGGATAAGATTGTGCTCGTCACGGGCGCGGGCGCCGGAATTGGCCTTGCGACGGCGAAGTTATTCGCCGCTCAAGGGGCGCACGTTTACATCACCGACGTTGCCGGTGACGCCGCCGTCACGGCTGCCGCTGGGCTCGATGCGCAGGGGTACGATGTGACGGCAGTTCCCGTCGACGTATCGCTGGGCCAAGACGTCAACGCGCTGATGCGCATGATCGACTTAAAGCACCGCCGCCTCGATGCCGTGGTCAACAATGCTGGCATCAATGTGCGCAGCGAATTTCGCAATATGTCGGATGCCGAATGGGTGAAGCTGCGTGAGGTGAACCTCGACGGCGTGATCCGCATTGCGCGTGATGCCTTTCCGCTGTTGAAAGCATCCGGCCGCGGCTCATTGATCAATATGGCCTCGATTATGGGCGGGCGCGGAATGCGCACGCTAGCCGCTTACGGGGCGACGAAGGGCGCAATTTCGGCGTTGACGCGCGGATTGGCGGTCGAGTATGCGCCCTACAACATAAGAGTGAACGCGCTGGCGCCTGGCTTTATCGAAACCGCACTTACCGAGCGCGTTTTGAAAATCAAGGCATTCTCCGATGCGCTTCTGGAGCAGACGCCGCTGCGGCGGTTTGGAACGTCGGAAGATGTTGCTCAGGCGGCGCTGTTCTTTGCCTCCGATGAGTCGTCTTTCATCACGGGTGCGGAGCTTGCCATCGACGGCGGCATGGCCGCCGCGCTCTAGAGCGCCTCACGTGCCGGCAACGGTCTCGGCAATCAGCAGATCGACGACGCCTTTGATGGCCTCTTCGGCTTGGGCCCCCTGACTAATCAACCGTTCATAGCACGCAACCTGGCGGTCTGCGCTCGTCCCTTCAGCGGCGATCTTTCGCACATGCTGAACTTTCGCCTCACAACCGAGTGCGGCGGCGTCTTCTGCGACGAGTTCGAAAAGCTCATCGATGAGATCGGTGAAGGGCACGAGGGTGCCTCTGCCGAAATCGAACAGCTTGTCCTTGACGCCGTAGCGCTGTGCCCGCCAAAGATTCTCGTCGATGAGAAAGGCCGGATACGAGCGCCACTTTTGGTTGGTGAGCCGCAGCCGGTAAAGCATACGAATGACGCAGACGTACAGCGCCGCAATAGAAATTGCATCGTCAATCCGCGTGCAAACGTCGGTCACGCGCATTTCGATTGTGGGAAAGCGCGCGGACGGGCGCAAATCCCACCAGACTTTGGTTGCGTCCTCGATGACGCCGTTGCGCACCAATATGTCGATGGTGCGTTGGTATTCACCGAAGCTCTCGAAGCGCTGGGGAATGCCGGTTCGCGGCAGCTCGTGGAAAACTGCAATCCGGTAGGTTTTGAGGCCCGTGTCTTCCCCTTGCCAGAACGGTGAAGAGGTGGACAGCATCAAAAGGTGCGGCAGGAAATAACGCGCTTGGTTCATCAGATCAATGCGCAGTTCATCATCCTCGATACCGACGTGTACGTGCATACCGCAAATGGCAAGCCGCCGGCCGATGCCGGCAAAGTCGCGGGCAAGGGCCTGGTAGCGCTCCTTGGGTGTGGTTTGTAAAGACGACCTGTGTGCGAAGGGGTGGGTCGACGTGGCGATCGGGGCCAATCCATGTTCATGTGCCTGGGTGGCAATCGTCTTACGCAGGCGCTCGAGTTCCTGACGTGCCTGGGGGAAATCACGGCAGACCTGTGTGCCGATCTCAATTTGAGATCGGAAAAACTCAGGTGCGACCTGCCCGCCAAGCTTTTTTTCGCATGCCTCCATTAGGGCCGGGGAGGCGTGGGCGAGATCGCGGGTCTGAAGGTCGACGAGGAAATATTCCTCCTCAATTCCGAAGGTAAATGTCGGTTCTTTAAGGCTCATGGATCCGCTCGTGACATGCCGGTGCGCCAGCTTCCAGGGCTGCTGGGAAGCCACGCTTAGGACGCATCCATGCCATTGGGCCGGGGCATGCAACTTATCGACGCGCGGTTTGCTGGCCTCCAGGAAGAGGATAGCCTATAAGCCCCGAGAAATGGCATAATGAGTTCAAAATGATGCGCTTTCATTGCCGCGCCGGCCGCTTGAGGCCCCCTGCGCACAATCCAAGCGCTTGCGTGATGGAGAAGTAAATATGGTGGCCTCCTGGTCCCCCGACAGCTGGCGGTCAAAGCCGATCGTCCAGGTGCCAGAGTATCCTGACAGTGCCGCGCTCGCCGCGGTCGAAGCCAGGCTTGAAACGTTCCCGCCGCTGGTCTTTGCCGGTGAGGCGGACAAGCTCAAGCGTGCATTGGCCGATGTCGCAGAGGGCAATGCGTTCCTGCTGCAGGGCGGTGATTGCGCCGAGAGCTTTGCTGAACACAGCGCCAACCATATCCGGGAACTTTTCCGCGTCTTTCTGCAAATGGCGGTTGTATTGACGTTTGCCGGAGGCTTTCCAGTCGTGAAGGTTGGGCGCATCGGCGGTCAATTCGCCAAGCCGCGCTCCTCTCCCACCGAGAAGAGAGGCGATCAAGAGCTGCCGAGCTATCGCGGCGACATTATAAATGGCGAAGGCTTCACGGCAGAGGAGCGTATTCCCGATCCACAGCGGCAGTTCGAGGCCTATCGTCAATCGGCAGCGACGATGAACTTATTGCGCGCGTTCTCCGGAGGCGGCTACGCCGGACTGGAAAACGTTATGCGTTGGTTGCTCGATTTCGAGCAGAAAAGCCCCTTCGGCAAGAAGTACAAGGCCATGGCCGAGGAGATCCAAACGGCGCTCAGATTCATGCATTCGTGCGGTGTCACCGAAGAGACGGTTCCGACGCTGGGGCGGACGACATTCTACACAAGCCATGAAAGCCTGCTCTTGGGCTACGAGCAGGCGCTGGTCCGTCGTGATGAAGCGGGTGGTTCGCAGAATTGGTACGCGACTTCGGGACACATGCTGTGGATTGGCGATCGCACACGTCAACCAGATCACGCCCACGTAGAGTTCTTGCGCGGGATCAAAAATCCCATTGGCGTGAAGTGCGGCCCTTCCCTGGAACCCGACGCTTTGATACGCCTCATCGACATCCTCAATCCGATGGATGAGCCGGGCCGGTTGACGCTCATCTGCCGGCTGGGTGCCGATAAGGTCAGCGAGCATCTGCCCAAACTGATCCGCAGGGTCGAGAAAGAGGGCAGAAGGGTCGTTTGGTCATGTGACCCCATGCACGCGAATACGATCTCGACGACCAACGGCTATAAGACGCGGCCCTTCGATCGTATCCTCAAGGAGGCGGAGACGTTCTTCGATGTCCACCGCGCGGAAGGCACGCGCGCCGGTGGCATCCACGTCGAAATGACCGGGTCGCCGGTCACCGAATGCACTGGCGGCGCGGCGGCGAATATCTCCGAGGCGCAACTAAAGGACCGCTATGCCACGCTATGCGATCCCCGTCTCAATGCTGCGCAGTCGCTCGAGCTTGCTTTCCTTATTGCGGAGCGGCTCAAGCAAGAGCGTGACAGTATGACGGTGCCGCCCCAGCCGATCCCAGCATTTGGGTAATCGCCTCTTCGACGGTATCGAATACGGGCAGGGTGCGGGCAGGCATTGCATTGCGGCGCAGTCTTGCTTGCTCTTAAGGTCCGTTCATGTCGAATTCCGCGCCATCGCGCCTTAAAATAGCGCTTGCCCAGGCAAACCCGACCGTGGGTGACCTTGACGGGAACATCGCCAAGCTTGTGGAGATGCGCGCTGAGGCGCACGGTTTGGGCGCCGACCTTGTCGTGTTCCCAGAACTCTTCGTGACCGGGTACCCGCCTGAGGATCTCGTTCTCAAGCCCGCCTTTCAGTTGGCCGCTCGCCGGCGCGTGGAGGCTCTGGCGGCCGAGCTCGGGCCCGGCCCAGGTGTGCTCACCGGCACAATTTGGCCCGAGGGCGGCAATGTCTACAACGCGGTTGCATTGCTCGACGGCGGCAAAGTGGAGGCTGTGCGTTTTAAGGTCGACTTGCCGAACTATGGGGTGTTTGACGAGAAGCGTATTTTTGCCCAAGGCGGCATGCCTGGGCCGATCAATTTCCGCGGGGTGCTGCTGGGTGTTCCCATCTGCGAGGACATTTGGGGGGCGGACGTGGCTGAGTGTTTGGTCGAAGGCGGCGCGGAGATCCTTATCTCGGTTAATGGCTCGCCTTTCGATTGGACAAAACCTGATGTGCGAATGAACCAGGCGGTGGCGCGCGTCACCAAGACAGGCCTGCCGCTTGCCTATCTCAATCAGGTGGGCGGGCAAGATGAACTCGTCTTCGATGGTGCTTCGTTTGTGCTCAACGCCGACTGCGGGCTCGCCGTGCAGGCGCCCGCTTGGGATGAGCTGGTCACACTGAGCGAGTGGCAGAAGAGGCCAGAGGGCTGGCACTGCGCGCAAGAACAATGCGCCCTCATCGAGGGAGGCGACGCGGCCGCCTACCAAGCCTGCCTTCTCGGTATCCGCGACTACGTCAACAAGAATGGGTTTCCTGGCGTCGTCGTCGGACTTTCTGGTGGCATAGACAGCGCGCTCGTTACGGCGATCGCTACCGACGCCCTTGGAGCGGAGCGCGTGCGCACGGTCATGATGCCCTACCGCTATACATCAAGCGAGAGCCTGCGAGACGCAGAAGCCTGCGCCAAGGCCCTGGGTCTACGCTATGACGTGTTGCCGATCGAGGCGGCGGTGGCCGGCGTCCAAGAAACGCTGGCGCCCGTGCTCGCTGAGACGGAGCCTGATGCGACCGAGGAGAATATTCAAGCCCGCGTACGCGGCATCATTCTGATGGCGATCTCCAATAAGTTTGGCGGCATGGTCGTCACCACCGGCAACAAGTCGGAGATGTCGGTTGGCTACGCCACGCTCTACGGCGATATGAACGGCGGCTTTAATCCGGTCAAAGATCTCTACAAGACGGAAGTCTATCGGCTCGCCCGCTGGCGTAACGCGCATGTACCGAAGGGCGCCATGGGCCCAGGCGGCATCGTTATCCCCCAGACCATCATCACAAGGGTGCCGTCGGCCGAGCTGCGCCCGGACCAAACCGACCAGGATTCGCTGCCGCCTTACGAGGTTCTCGATGACATCCTCGCTTGCCTTGTCGAGCGAGAGATGCCGATCGATGAGATCGTCGCACGGGGTCACGCGTCCGAGACCGTCCGGCAGATTGAGCGCATGCTTTACATCGCCGAGTATAAGCGTCGCCAGGCGGCGCCTGGGGTCAAGATTTCATCCCGCAATTTCGGACGTGACCGCCGCTATCCCATTACCAACAGGTATCGCGAGGACGTGGGTGCGGCTCACGCGGCGAAAAAAACGACGCCGGGAACGGCCTCAACTGTTGACAAGAAGGACGCGTGACGAGACGGGGGCTTGCCGCTCACAGTCACGGCGGCGTTCGGCCCTTGAGTTGCCGTGCGGACCCTCTATAGGTTGCCCCCTCACAATCAATGAATGAAACGTCGCGGGAACCCGCCCCAGAATGTCCGTCATCGTTCGCTTCGCCCCAAGCCCAACGGGCCGCCTGCACGTAGGCAATATTCGCACCGCCATCCTCAACTGGCTCTTTGCAAGGAAGAGTGGCGGAGAATTCTGGCTGCGCCTCGACGACACCGATCTGGAGCGCTCGACGCCGGAGTTTGCCAATGGCATTCGCGAAGATCTTAGCTGGCTTGGCCTGGAATGGACGCGTGAGGATCGCCAGTCGGGACGCACCGCGCGCTATACGGCTGCTGCTGACTTGTTGCGCCAGCGCGGCAGGCTTTATGCCTGCTACGAGACGGAGGACGAGCTTGACCGGAAGCGCAAGCGCCAGCTCGCGCGCGGCATGCCGCCCATCTACGATCGCTCCGGCCTGAGGCTCACGGAAGACGAGCGGGCGAAATTGGAGAGCGAGGGGCGTCGGCCGCATTGGCGCTTCCGGCTCGACAACAGTGAGACGGAAACAGGGACGGCACCGCTTCCAACGATTGTTTCGTGGAACGACCTCGTTCGCGGTGATCAGACGGTGGACGTGGGTTCGGTGTCCGATCCCGTTGTGATCCGGGCCAACGGCACGTTTCTCTACACCTTTACGAGTGTCGTTGATGACGCTGAGTTTGGCATCACGCACATCATCCGGGGCGAGGATCACATCACAAACACGGGCGTGCAAATCCAGCTATTCGAGGCTCTGGGAAAGGAACCACCGGCCATCGCCCACCACAGTCTGCTCATCGGCGCGGACGGTCGTGCGCTGTCCAAAAGGTTGGGTGCCTTTTCCATAGAGCGTTTGCGCGCGGCCGGCCTGGAGCCGATGGCGGTGGCGAGCTACACCGCTCTGATCGGGACCTCAGATCCCATCGAGGCGCATCCCAATTTGGACGCGCTTGCATCGCTGTTTGCCTTCAACAAGATCTCGATGGCGCCGGCTCGCTTTGACGTTGACGAGTTGAAGGCTCTCAACGCGCGGCTTCTGCATAAGCTGCCCTACGCGGCTGTCGAAGAGCAGCTGCGAGCGTTAGGCGCGGATGGCGGCCCGGCGTTTTGGGAAGCGGTGCGCGGAAATCTTTCCGTTCTTAACGACGCGGCGACGTGGTGGCAGGTGATTGCCGGCAATATTGATCCCTTGATTGAGAACAAGGAGCTGACAGATAGCGCGGCGACGCTTCTGCCCCCCGAGCCATGGGATGACACAACATGGGAAACGTGGATCGGCGCGCTCAAGACGGCATCGGGGATTAAGGGCCGCGCACTATTCCACCCGTTGCGATTGGCTCTGACCGGGCTTGAGGACGGTCCCGAACTCAAAGTCCTGTTGCCGCTGATGGGTCGCGCCAAGGTGCAAGAACGGCTGCTCGGCGGCGCGAGTTGATGGAGGTGCTGTTAGGAGGCCGCGCGCTCTACATGCAGATCGACTTTGCGCATGAAGACAACTGGAATTGCGCAGCCTGACGGAAGCGCCCAGCCGCCTTCCCCAGTGACCCAGTAGCCCAGAGCATCAAAGAAGCCTGCCGCATTCAGTGTGGCGCTCAAGTTGAGCGCGCGGTAGCCGGCGGCGTGCACTTCATTTTCGATGCGCTCCACAAGCAGCCGGCCGATACCGTCTCCGGCAAACATCGGCTGCACGAACACCGCTAGGATGCGCGCCGTGGGACTTGGTGGTTCGCCTGGGCTCCACGCGGCTGTGCCGACCATTTCGTTATCGATCCAAGCAGTGTAGCTAGGGTTGCCGAGCAGCAGGTCCGCATATTGCGGGCTGCACACAAATTCTCTGAACGCTTTGACTTCGGCGGGGGCATAGTGATTGGGTGCCGCATCGGCAATGGCCGCCGTTTGAACGTAGCGAACTGCGGCGAGATCATCGATGTTGAGGTGGCGTACTTCGACCATTCGTGTGGGGACCGTCCAGGTTTTGGTCGACTACCGGCTTAGCCTGAAGGGCTCTAGTTCGACCCTGTCTTTAAGGAGTTTTGGCCTCAGCCTCCCACTTCGATCGGGCTTCCCATCCGGGCGCGCTTGCGGCGCGCGCATCGTCCTGCAAGGCCTCTTGGGCAACGTACTCGATTTCATTGCACGAGCAGCCCTTCACAAGCTGCTTGCGATAGAGAAACGCCGTCTTCAAACTCGTGTAAAGCTCTTGTGAGCGGAAGGCGATTGACTGGTCCATCCCCTGTCCGGGGTTTTGATAATAGAATAGTTCAACTGGTGCCGCGCACTTGTTTTGGCACACAGCTGCGTCCTGCTCGAAGTGGCTTGGAAGCGTCGAGAAGCTCACAGGGAAATAGTAGCCGTCGCACAGCCTCACGCACACAGTGCGATAGGTGTTGTATGATCGCGTACCGGAGAAGGGGTTCCAGCCGCCCGAATAGTCTTCGCCTTCGTTGTCCTCCCATAAGCCAGAGAACAGGCCTCGGTTTTGCCGACGCGCCTCTTGCACGTAGTTGGCGCCGCAGTTGTGGCGCGCGAGCTCGCGGATAATTTCGTCGCGGTATGATCGGCTCGAAGAGGCCTTGATTTGCTGGCGCCGCGACTCCAATTCGGTAAGCCTGCGCTTTGCTTGTTCCACCTGCCGGGAGAGTTTGGTGCAACGGGGCGTGCGGCGTAGGGATTTGGAGAAAAGGAAATACTCGTAGCAATTCCGGCGTTCGAGTTCGGCCTCGCCTGATCGGGTCTCTCGAGTGACCTCGCGGATTTCGGATTGAAGCCTAGGCAGTGCATTCTGCGATAGACCTGAGCGTTGACCCTCCTTCACGAGCCGCTGCTCGAGCTTCAGGCAAAGCGGGTTCTTCGTTGACCAATTGGAACTCGGCGGCGCCGCATCGCGTGGAGGCGGCAGCTCGCGATACACGGGCTCGCGTGGGATGGGAGGGCGTTCCGGTTCGGAATTGCTCCATGGCCACCATCCCTGGGCGAGCACCGGGCAGGCTGCCAGCATGGCCGCAGTGAGGACGGCGGCGCCGAGGCTATAGCGGCCACGAGCGGGTGCATTGCGTGTCCTATTGCTTTCGCTGGGGCGGTCCATCTCGTCCGTGCAGCCCATAAGGGCGGTGCCTGTGATTCAAATAACTCTTAGTGTCTGCGATTAGGGGGTCAATGCGGAGCAATTGGGGCGAATTTGGACGCTAGGTTTATGGCAACCAAAAGCTTAATCAGGACAGTGCGGCAGCCCCCGCCCGCTTGACGGAAGCGCCCTTGCTCCCCCATAAGAATTCCATGAACCTTACGCCGCGCATACCTGCCTGCAACACTTGTTGCGGCATTATCATTACGAGCTAGCATAAAACGCTGGCGCGCGGCCCGCTTCTTTGCCCAAAGCCTGAGACAGAGAATCGCCCCCGCCAGCGGCCTGGGGATCTTTATGGCCAATCAGCACCCGCTGAAGCTGTACAACACGTTGACGCGCCGGAAAGAGGTGTTCGAGCCCCTCGATCCGAAGAACGTGCGCATGTACGTGTGCGGACCGACGGTTTACGACTATGCCCACATCGGCAATGCGCGCCCTGTCATCGTCTTCGACGTGCTTTTCCGGCTGCTCAGGCATTTGGCGGCGCGTGGCGAATGGGATGGGGGTAAGGGTCAAACCAAGGTCACCTACGTTCGCAACATCACCGACGTGGACGACAAAATTAACGCGCGTTCAGCCGAGGAGGGTGTGCCCATCCGCGAGCTGACCGAGCGCACCGCCAAACAGTTCCACGACGACATCGCGGCGCTGGGCGTCTTGCCCCCAACGATCGAGCCGCGCGCGACCGAGCACATCGATGAAATGAAGACGCTGATCGAAGTGCTCGTCGCTAAGAGTCACGCCTACGTTGCCCAGGACCACGTGCTTTTCGATGTTCCCGGCATGGCTGACTACGGGCGGCTGTCGAACCGCTCGTTGGACGAAATGGAGGCAGGCGCCCGCGTCGAAGTTGCGCCCTACAAAAAAGACCCAATGGACTTTGTGCTGTGGAAGCCGTCGAAAGACGGTGAGCCGTCTTGGCCATCGCCATGCGGGATCAATGCGCCAGGACGTCCTGGGTGGCACATTGAGTGCTCGGCGATGGCAGGCAAGCACTTGGGCGACGTATTCGATATTCACGGTGGCGGCATCGACCTTGTCTTTCCCCACCACGAGAACGAGGTAGCACAGTCGCGCTGCGCCCACGGCACCGACGTGATGGCGCGCTACTGGATGCACAACGGCTTTTTGCAGGTCGAGGGCGAGAAGATGAGCAAGTCGCTCGGCAACTTCATCACCATCCATGAGCTGTTGGATACGGATAAGTTCGGAGGGCGCCGCTGGCCAGGTGAGGTCTTACGTCTCGCGATGCTGATGACGCATTACCGTCAACCGTTGGATTTCACCGTGCGTAGTCTCGAAGTTGCGGAGAGACTGCTCAGCCAATGGTACCGAAAGATCGCTGATGTCGAGGCTGTGCCGACAAGCGACTGGGCGGATGACGTCGAGGATGCGCTGGCAGATGACCTCAACACGCCCGGCGCGATCACCAGGCTTCACGCAGCCGCCGATTGCATTACAGAGGACGGCGAGACAGATGCGCCCGCGCGCTTCAAGGCGGCTGCCAACGCAATGGGCCTGCTGGAGAGAACCGAGGCCGAATGGCGTGCGCAAGCAGAGAAGCGGGTTGGGGTCGATAAGGATCGCGTGTCTGAGTTAATCGAGTCGCGCCTCTGTGCACGTTCGGCTAAGAACTTCGAGGAAGCCGATCGTATCCGCGACGAGCTGGCCGCAATGGGCATCGCACTAAAGGACTCCAAGGACCCCAAGTCCGGCGAGATCGTCACGACTTGGGAAGTGCGTGCTTCGGGTACGAGGGAGGTCGCGCGATGAAGAAAGACTGGCGATCGGATACACCTTTTCCCGGACATTGGCTCTTCTATCTTCTCGTTAAGATTGGCATAGCCATTCTTGCGGTATGGCTTGCCGCCAAGAGTTTCGGCATTGTATGAGCGTGAGATGAGCAAAGAGAGACTCTACCTGTTCGATACAACCCTGCGCGACGGCGCGCAGACGACCGGCGTTGACTTCTCCGTGGATGAGAAGCGCCGCATCGCCGGGGTGCTTGACGACTTAGGGATCGACTACATCGAGGGCGGCTATCCGGGCGCGAATGCGACCGACACCGAGTTTCTGGCCGAAACGCCGAACTACAAGACGGCCAAGCTCACCGCCTTTGGCATGACCAAACGCTCCGGCCGGTCCGTTTCCAACGATCCGGGCCTGCAGGCCGTTCTGCAATCACGCGCCCAAGCCATTTGCCTTGTCACCAAGGCGTGGGACTATCACGTGCGCGTGGCGCTCGGCATTTCCAATGAAGAATGCCTGGATGCGTTGGCGCAATCGGTGAAGGCAATCGTTGATCACGGGCGCGAGGCGCTCATCGATTGCGAGCACTTCTTCGACGGATATAAGGGCAATCGCGATTTTGCGCTTGCCGTTGCGCGCACAGCCTATGAGGGCGGTGCGCGCTGGGTCGTTCTGTGCGACACCAATGGCGGTACGTTGCCACATGAAGTCGAAAGCATCGTTGCTGATGTCGCCTCAGTTGTTCCCGGCTCGCATCTGGGCATTCACACCCACAACGATACCGACAATGCTGTGGCTAACTCTTTGATGGCTGTGCGCGCCGGCTGCCGCCACATTCAGGGCACGCTCAACGGACTCGGTGAACGTTGTGGCAATGCCAATCTGACGTCGATCATCCCGACGCTTCTCTTAAAAAGCGAGTTTGCAGAGAATTTCGAGACGGGCGTGACGCCGGACCGTCTGCGTATGCTCACGTATGCAAGCCGCGTGCTTGACGACGTGCTGAATCGGTCTCCGGACCGCCATGCGCCCTACGTGGGAGAAAGCGCCTTCGCGACAAAGGCCGGCATTCACGCATCGGCCATCGTCAAGGAGCCGGAAACCTACGAGCACGTGTCCCCCGAAAGTGTAGGCAACCAGCGTCGTCTCCTCGTGTCCAAGCAGTCCGGCAGGTCGAGCATCATTGCGGCCATCGAGCGGTTGGGAATTGTAGTCGACAAGTATGATGCTCAAGTTGCCACGTTGCTGGACGCGGTCAAGGCGCGAGAAGCCGCCGGCTACTC
>JAUWCP010000052.1 GCA_030609245.1 Hyphomicrobium sp. | reverse complement strand
GGAAAGAGCTTCACCGCCCGGTTGAAGTCGTCTATGGCGAGCTTGGTCTGTCCAAGCCGTGCATAAGCGACAGCGCGATCATTCAGGATCGTGGCACGACGGTCATTCGTAAGGCTGGTATCGTTCAAGGCATCGGTGTAGCTGACCACGGCCTGAGACGTGTCGCCGCGCACGAGTGCGCTCGCGGCCAACTGCGCGCTGCTCGCCGAGCCCGCCCCGACGGCGCCCGACAGCGGGACGATCAAAAGCAGAGCCGTTATGGCGATCCTTTGGACCATCGCTCCTCTCTTGCGCATCAGCTAAGCGCACTCAAGGCGGTAAATGATGCGTTTCGAATCCAGCATAAGGCAATATGCACTGATTGTGACCCCGCAACGATGACGGTTGCATTGCAACAGGTCCTTTAGGATTTGCATGATTTGATGTTTTCCTCGCGGCGCGCGGCGTGATGGAGCCGGGTCAAAATCGGCGGCAACTGCTCGGGTAAGTCCTCAGCAATGAGACCTGGACCGACCGCGTCTGCCGCCTCGCCATGCAGCCAGACACCAGCACATGCCGCCTCGAAAACCGGCATCCTTTGCGCCAAGAGCCCGGTGATGATGCCGCCCAGGACATCGCCGGCACCGGCGGTGGCCAGCCAGGGCGTGGCATTCTCGTTTATCGCAGCACGACCATCGGGGGCCGCGATGACCGTGTCGGCGCCCTTTAGCAGAACAATCGCACCGCTCCTCTTGGCCGCTGCTCGTGCACGCTCAAGTTTGGAGCCATCCTTTAGGTCGGGGAACAGCCGCTCGAACTCGCCGTCATGCGGCGTCAGCACAACAGGCCGGCTTTTGTGCTCCGCAATTGCCGCCCAGAGAGCGTCGCTGTCTGAGGCAAACGACGTAATCACGTCCGCATCGAGAACCGCGGCCGCACCAGACGTCAATACCACATGGGCTAGCTGCCGCGTTTCCTCCCCTATGCCTACAGCCGGACCGATCAGAACCGCATTCTTGCGCTGATCCGCCAGAATCTCTCCAAGTCCGCCCGGGCCCTGGAAGGGCTTAAGCATGATGGCCGTCAAGTGCGCGGCATTCGTTGCCAATGCGTCGATGGGGCTCGCAACCGTCACCAGCCCTGCACCCGCACGCAGCGCTCCACGTGCACCCATGCGCGCCGCACCTGTGCCCTCCGCAGGGCCCGACACCGCAACTGCATGCCCGCGATCGTATTTGTTGGCGTCGATGCTCGGCCACTGGAATTGTGCCAGCCAAATCGAGAAATGGTTCGCCCATGTCTGCGGCGCGATTGCGCCCAATACTTTTTCGGGGATGCCAATGTCGGCCACCGTAACCGGACCACATAGTTGCTTCCCGGGCAGCAGGAGATGTCCGGGCTTGCGCCTGAAGAAGGTTACCGTCCGGCGCGCATGAACGACCGGCCCCGCGAAGGTCCCCGTCGTACCATCGAGACCGCTTGGCACATCGACCGCAACGATCGGTTTTCCGGTCGCGTTCATGGCCTCAACCGCTGCCGCCGCTTCACCATCAAGGGGACGCGCCAGCCCAGCGCCAAAGAGTGCGTCGACGATAAGATCGGCTTCGTCCAGCATATGGGCAGACAGCGGCTCTGCCGGTCGATTCCATCGCTGCGCCATCACCGCAGCATCTCCTTTAAGAGCATTGACGGGGACAAGGACCCCAACACGCACCTCGATACCGCCTTCGCGGAGATTGCGGGCCGCCACAAACCCATCGCCGCCATTGTTGCCTGGACCGCAAAGGACGGTGACACGCGCCCCGCCCCCAGCGAGCCGCCGCGTTTCGTTTGCAACCGCACGGCCAGCGTTTTCCATTAGAAAAAGGCTCTCAACGCCAGCCTCGACCGCTAGACGGTCAGCGCGATCCATTTGCGCGGTTGTCAGCAACTCCGCTCCGGACACGTCCTCTCTCTCCTGGTTCTGCCGCCAACAAAAGCTGGCACAACTGTGGGCGCCGCCAAGCTTCGGTGGCAATGGCCCTCACCCTATCGTCATCTAATTGGGAAAATGCCCATTCATCGGGCAAAATGCCTTATGTTCGGGCAAGCCAACGACTGCGAATAGGGCACCACGGACAAGGGTCGCCAGCAAGCCATTGTATTTCCGTGAGAATTATTTGCCTCTGCCGTTGGCATGGGCCGTGCTAACCCTCACGCCGTCCGGTCAGGCGCCCTCGAACGAACGATAGAATACAGGAGGAACAAGGGTACATGAAGAAGATCGAGGCAATCATCAAACCTTTCAAACTGGACGAGGTGAAGGAGGCGCTGCAAGAAATCGGACTGCAGGGCATTACGGTTCTCGAGGCCAAAGGCTTCGGACGCCAGAAGGGGCATACGGAACTTTATCGCGGCGCCGAGTACGTCGTGGATTTTCTACCCAAGGTCAAGATCGAGGTGGTGCTAGAGGACGAAATGCTCGATAAGGCTGTCGATGCTATCCAAAAGGCCGCAAAGACCGGCCGCATCGGGGACGGTAAGATTTTCATCTCAGCGGTGGACGACGCAATCCGAATTCGTACGGGCGAAACCGGCGCGAATGCGATCTAGGTGCAACCGGAAACAATGCAGAGTCGTGCGCGCTCCTCAATGGGGCGCACGCAAAGCAGGGGAAACCGAGTAACAGGGGAGTCTCATGAAGAACGCTAGCGATGTCCTGAAGTTGATCAAGGACAAGGACGTCAAGTTCGTTGACCTGCGGTTCACGGACACCAAGGGCAAGATGCAGCACGTGACGGCGGACGTTGGTTGCATCGACGAAGAGACCTTCGCCGACGGCTTCGCCTTTGATGGGTCGTCGATCGCCGGCTGGAAGGGGATCGAAGCCTCCGACATGCTGTTGGTGCCAGATCCCCAATCCGCGCATCTCGATCCCTTCTTCGCGCAAACGACGGTCGCTATTTTCTGCGACGTACGCGAACCGACGACGGGCCAAGCCTACGAGCGCGATCCGCGCAGTATCGCGAGGAAGGCCGAAGCCTACATGCAGTCGGTCGGTGTAGGCGACCAAGTATTCTTCGGTCCGGAAGCTGAGTTCTTCATCTTCGACGATGTTCGCTTCAACACCGATCCCTACAATATGGGATTCAGGATCGACTCTTCCGAGCTGCCCTCAAACATGGGCACCGAATACGAGATGGGTAACCTCGGACACCGGCCGCGCACCAAGGGCGGCTACTTTCCAGTGCCCCCCGTCGACAGCTGCCAGGACATTCGTTCCGAGATGCTGTCGGTGATGACCGAAATGGGCGTCACGGTCGAGAAGCACCACCACGAAGTCGGTGCCGCGCAGCATGAACTCGGCATCAAGTTCGGCCCGATGGTGCACATGGGCGACCATTTGCAGGTCTACAAGTACGTCGTGCATATGGTTGCCCAGGCCTACGGCAAGACCGCCTGCTTCATGCCTAAGCCCGTTTTTGGCGACAACGGCTCGGGCATGCACGTTCACCAATCGATCTGGAGAGGCGATACGCCGGTCTTCGCGGGCAACAAGTACGCGGATCTATCGGACGAGTGCCTCTACTACATCGGCGGTATCCTGAAGCACGCCAAGGCCATCAACGCCTTCTCCAACCCGACGACCAATTCTTACAAGCGCTTGGTCCCGGGCTACGAGGCGCCCGTGCTGCTGGCCTACTCCGTCCGCAATCGATCCGCCGCCTGCCGCATTCCGCACGCGACGAACCCAAAAGCCAAGCGCGTGGAGGTTCGCTTCCCCGATCCGGCGGCGAACCCCTATCTCGCTTTCACGGCTATGTTAATGGCGGGGCTTGACGGCATCACCAACAAGATCAACCCGGGCGACGCAGTGGACAAGAACCTCTACGACCTGCCGCCGGCCGAATTGTCGAATATCCCGACGGTTTGCGGGAGCCTGCGCGAAGCGCTCGAAAACCTCGACAAGGATCGCGCGTTCTTGAAGATGGGCGGGGTTATGAGTGACGACGTGATCGACGCCTATATCGAACTGCGCATGGAGGAAAACGTCACCGTCGAGATGGCGCCCCATCCGATCGAGTTCGATCTTTACTACTCCGTCTAACAGACGGGGGGCCTAGCCGAGAAAAATATGGGCGGTCCGGGCGAAATCCCGGGCCGTCTGTTCATTTCAGGGTTGCTAAGCGGGATCAGTACGAGAGCATGGCGGCATGTCTGGTTATCCACACGAGAACCTTTTCGCCATCTCATGCACTATAAACGATATGCTATTTCGTTATAGTATAACACTCAGTCGGCGACCGAAATTGCCTAGATTATTTGTAAAAAATTTACCAAAAACTGGTAGCGTCAAAACATAGACATGCTGATTTATTCTTTAGTTTCAGCGCAGTGCGCTACTTATTTCACACTGTTTTTCACTCGTTCCCGCGTAACACAGTGAATTTGGCGCGCAATTTGCCCCTAGTTGCTTCCGCTGGGGCGAAGCGCCGGGCTTGTTGACGGGGCGCGCCTTCCGCCAGCCGTCATATGCCGATGCGTCACGCCACGGGGAGGCGCAAACACTGGAGTCGCGCCATGCGCGCCAACGAGCAACGTGTCGATTCTGACGACACATCGATTGATGGATTTGTGATGCTGCTGAACGATTTGGCAGCGTTGCCAGAGCGGGCGCCAGCGCAAGGAGCACGGGGCGGGGATGGCCTCCGTCGGGTACGCCATGCCACATCAAGCACCCCTCGCACCGCACCAACGCTTTCGCGCACCCGCGCAGGCTTCGCTGGATTCCTGGCGATCGTGTTAGTGGGGGGGCTCGGGTTTACCATCTGGACCGAACCACACAGCTGCCGTGGCTGTGGTGATCCGCTGGTGATCGCTCCATCCGCACAGGCCTCCGACAACGCGAACACCCCTTCGCGCTTTCAATACACTGCGAACTTCGGTGAGATCTTGAAGCAGGAGCCGTCCCAATGGGCGCTCAGTTTGGATCAGGCATCCAAAACGGCAGAGGTGCGTGGCGAAGAGCTATCGTCCGAGCCTATGCCTAAGTTGGCGGCCGCCCAGATCGACGCCAGCGTCGCTCCTTCGCCCATGACGACATCGGCGACGGGACGGCTGTACGACCCGCAAACTTTGACGGAGTCAGTGGCGTCCCGGCACGGTCGACGGATCCCTGCGGTTGCAGAGGAGATCTCGGACACCGAACCGAAACCGGTCATGCTCGTTGCGGCAAACGAAATAAGCGAAGAGATTGCGTCACCGTCATCTGCGTTGGCCATTGAGCATTCATCGCTCAACGACGTGGCTGCTATCGATATTCCGATCGGCAAGCCTGAGGCATCGGGTTCGACGCGCCGTCAAATGCAATCGCAACGGCCACGTAGAACCGCGCGGCCACGTAAAAAGATCAAGGCCGCCCAGAACGATAGTATTCCCGGCTGGGCTAGCAAGATGTTCGATGGCAACTGGCAGGGCCGAGCATTCTCATACCAATACCGGTGACCGCCGTTGCACGATCTGTCGAACACCGGTGCATGACATCGTTGCGTTTCGGCGCGCTGTTGTCGCCTTTAGCCTGACACAACGCATGCCCATTCTGGCGGCATGACACTTTCTACTCGCCCTTACTTCCTCACCGTTGCCGCCACCATCCTCGTTTGTGTTGCCGCCGCTACTGTTGGCGCCAGCCCATATGCGTGGCAATCCAGCTCCACGATCGCAAATGCCGACACGCTTGCGCAGCGCATCGCGCGCCCGCCCGGCTTTGAGCATGTGAGCGTACCACCCGACAGCTGGGCGGCATGGTTGCGCGGGCTGCCTTTGAAATCAGCCAACGTGCCTGTCCTGCTCTACACGGGCGCACCTAAGTGGCGCCAGGACGTGCACGCTGCGGTTATCGACATCGACGTGGGAAAACGCGACCTGCAACAATGCGCCGACGCGATCATGCGCTTGCGTGGCGAATGGCTGTTCGCTGCCAACCGCAAGAAGGAAATCGCGTTCAACTACACCGACGGCAAGCGCCGGCGTTTTTCGTCTCGACGCAAGCTCGACTACGCCTCGTTCAAGAAATACATGACGCTGGTGTTCGCTTATGCCGGAACGTACTCGCTCGAGCGCGAGCTCCAAAAGGTGCCCCGCCAAGACATTCAGATTGGCGACGTTTTCATCAGGGGCGGCTTTCCAGGTCACGCCGTGCTTGTCGCCGACATGGTGGCAAACCCGACAACGGGCGAGAAACGCTTCCTGCTGATACAGAGCTTCATGCCCGCGCAGGAGATGCACGTCCTGAAGAACCCGGCCGCTTCCGACGGCTCGCCTTGGTACCCCACCGACTTCACCGGCGGCCTCGTGACGCCTGAGTGGTCGTTTCCAGAGGGTGCCTTGCACCGCTGGCCTTAGACGCTGCGCAGAGTGGACGTGCGCCTACCAACTCAACCTAGCCAGCGCCAAACACACGATGACATACACGGCCAGCCCGCCCGCCGTCTTGAGGGCCGCGTCGGGCCCAGCCTGCGTCATCATCTCGTAAACGCCATAGCCGAGGCCGAGAAGCCCTAGGGCAGCGATGATGAGCGCGACCGTGAGACTGGCCATTCCTTGCATATCAATTTCTCCCTCGAATACCGCCAAAGTGAAAGGGCGCCGCGTTGAAGCGCGGTCATGACCCTTCCCATTCTTACCGCTCGGGCGCTGTTGGCTCAAGCTCTGTGCTGGTCCGATGAGTGCCGTCGGGCGCCGAATCCAATGGCAAGGTCGCGATGTAGAAGGCCGTCGAGGCAATCAGCAGTAGCAGGACAGATACAATCACGATTGTGCTCCGCCTGGTCGCCAACACCCATTTGGGCTGGACTAGGCCGACGACGAGATACATGACAACCAGAAAGAAAACGATCTGGAACGACCACGACGAGTAGTCCAGGAGTTCGTTCACGGGGCTTTTGCCTTCATTGGTGACGGTTGCAGCGAGTTGATTAGCACGCTGGCGGCCAAGGCAACACCGGGGTGGTGATCACTTGCGCGCGGCGGCAAGCGATTGGGGCAGCTCGGCTGCAAACACAGCCAGGTCTTCGTCACGGCCGCAACTGACGCGAATGCATCGATTGAGGGGCGCAACACTCGGCATGCGCACAAACACATCGCGCGTAATGAGTTCGTCCATCACACGCTTTGCGAAGGCACCGTCGCTTCCGCAATCAATGGTCACAAAATTTGCCGCTGAGGGAATGGGCGTGAGCCCGTTTGCAGTAGCGATCTCGGCAATCTTTTCGCGCGCACCCGCGATCTTCGCCACGGCGTCTGCCAAGTACGTTTGGTCCGCCAGTGCCGCAAGCGCACCGACGTAGCCGACGCGATTGATGCCGTAGTGGTTGCGGATCTTCTCGAAGTGCCCGATGAGCCCGGCCTCGCCGAGGCAATAGCCAATTCGCGCACCGGCAAGCCCATAGGCCTTCGAGAACGTGCGATAGCGCAGCACCTGTGGATGCAGCACTTCCATGGGGAGCAACTCTCCAGCAGGAGCAGTGTCGGAATAGGCTTCGTCAAGGCAGAGCAACACGCCATCGGGCAGCCGGTCGATGAGCTGCTTGATGGCCGAGGCCGGCCGGAAGGTGCCCATGGGGTTGTCGGGGTTGGCAACGTAAATCAGAGTTGCGTCCTCGCGGACGGCCGCATCGAGCAGACCGTTGAGGTCCTCACGATCATTGCTGTAGGGCACACGCACGAGGCGGCCTGCGGAGCCGGCCACATGGAAGTTGAAGGTGGGATAGGCGCCGTCTGACGTGACGACCACATCACCTGATTCCACGACCAGCTTCACCGTTAGCCCTAAGAGCCCGTCGATGCCCTCGCCGATGACAATGTTGTCGATGCCGACGTTGTGGAATTGTGCAAGCGCGGCTCGTAGCTCATGGCTTTCGGGATCACTGTATTGCCAGTTTTCGACGGCCGCAGCTTCCATCGCCGCGACGGCCTTGGGCGAAGAACCAAAGGCGCTCTCGTTAGCGCCGAGGCGCGCGCGAAAGGCGCGGCCGCGCGCACGCTCCTGCGCCTCCGGGCCCACGAATGGCACAAATGCAGGCAGGCTCTCTACGAGGGCGGCGAGACGCGGGCGCGGCATTGGGACGTTCCGTGAAGGGACTTAGCTTGAGGTCAAATACTCAGGCTTTCCCATACGCGCAAGTTGAATGCGCAGATGCTACTGGCGCCGTTGGGTGTGCTCGTGTCTGGCCACTTGTGAAGGAGATCGATGACCGCATTCGCAATTCGGCGGTCGCCGACCTAACTCATCGCCCCGCTTCACGCAGGACACCCCTGGATCGGGACCATTAGAATAGAGGTGCGATCGGCGTACTTGTTCATCGCCCCCGTCGCCGCATCGACGACGGGCGAACTCAGCCCCTCAGATCAGGCCCAGCTCAGCCAACTCACGGCGCATTCTGGGCGGCAGCGTTGCAAGCCGCTTGTCCCCGCGTCCAAGATCAGTGGGCGCATCGTCGGGATACAAATAGCGCCAGCCCTGAAATGCACGGCGCGGAACGGGGCGAACGGGCACAAGCTCTTCATCGAAGAGAAGCAAGCAACAGCGTGAGCCATCCTTCTTGTGTCCGTCCTCAAATCCGACCAGGCGCTGGCGCGCCTGAACCACGCCCTTTATGACCCAGTAAAGCGAGCCGCCGTCGAGCAGCTCATCTTGGCGCTTGGGAGCCTGGAAGGTGGTATGGAACAAGCGCGGTTGCAGGCCCGATTTCCTCTGCTCCTCCAAACGCGCCTTCTGCCAAGCGCCGAGATCCTCAACCGAGGTCGCGCCCACACACAGCTTAATGAGATGCAACGTCATGGCTCTTCTTCCCCTGGGCGTCCAAGGCAAACATGGCCCAGTGCGGCAGGGACTCGCGAGAGCAAACAACAACCATCCACAAGGTTTGTACCGGCGACTGCTACTTCGCCGTGCACGACCCGGCATATTGCGCAAACACCGGTAGGCCCATGAGCCCGAAGTGGCGCGAATGGACCGCTGGATGCGCGCCCGTTGCCGGGTCCTTGTCGTAGACGGTCGTCAGATTGAGGAAGCCCTCATTGACGACTTCCAGGAAATGGTTG
Source organism: Hyphomicrobium sp. (assembly GCA_030609245.1). Taxonomy (GTDB): domain Bacteria; phylum Pseudomonadota; class Alphaproteobacteria; order Rhizobiales; family Hyphomicrobiaceae; genus Hyphomicrobium_A. The sequence continues at coordinate 2,751 of JAUWCP010000052.1, read as the reverse complement.
GCGTTGATGGCGCGGACAATCTTGAGTGTGCCGGGATTGTCGTGACCGTCGGTCAAAAGGCGCGCAGATTGCCCATCAAGATCGATCTCGGTGATCTCGAAGGTGAGCAGCGCAGGCGCCTTAGACCTAAACTCACCCTCATTGTAGCTCCAGGCGTGGCCCGTCCCGAACGTACACTTAAAGCCTTTGTGCACATCTTGCGCACGGGCCGCGTCGACGAACACAACGTTCACCGCCAACAGCACAAAACACAGTACAGAAGCAAATTGCATAACCGCCCCCTCGGCTAAATCCCAATTCCGGTACACCGGCAGGAGAGATCCCATTTTCGTGGCGCATTCAAGCCTGAGCCCGGCCTACGCGCAACTGCGCCGTCTTCTCACAGAACCCCCACAATGGGCCTGCGCCCTAACGCCTCATATCTGCCCCGTTTCAGGAATCGATAGCAAAGACAGGCGGGTAGAAAGAAGGGCAATGGTCCGGCAAGGGGCAATGGGTCTCGCAGCAATGGTGAGCGCGCTCACCTGTGCATGCACGTCTGCGTCGACCGGCGGCCCGCCGGCGATCGTCGCCAAGCCACCGCTGACCGGCGACGCCGCGGGATTCACCTATCAACTCTCCGAGAAAGAGAATGCGTATGGTTGCAAGAGGCTGACCGGCGTCATGCAAGTGCGCATATTGCAAATGCGCGGCCAGCAAGCACACGCAAGGTCATCGCTCGCCTCGCGCGGACTGCACACCGTCAGCCAGTCCGTATTCGGCGGAAATCCGGCGGCCATTGATCCCCAACAGCAGTACACTCAGGACCACGCCATGCTTGAGGCCTATAACCGCCAGCTCGCCACCAAGAATTGCAAGACGTTCGACATAGCTGCCGAGTTGGGGGCCCCCGCGAATGCGAAAAGCACGCCAACCCCGAAAAACACCGGAAACAGTTCGCAGAACAAAAAACCTTGATCATAAGGTCGCCCGCGAATCATTCGACTCTTGATCCCAGCACTGGATTTCTGGTGTAGGAAAGCGCAGCTTTCGCAAGCTCGGGGAGAGGGATGACCACACAATCAAATATCGACATCGCAGAACAGCCGACCCGCCTTCCCTGGCCGCCAATTTTGTTGATCGTTATGGTCGCTGTCGCCGTGCTGCTAGGCCAGGTACTGCCGTTGCCCTGGCCGGGCCTCAACGATCTCCCAGCGCGCGTGGTCGGGGTTGGCTTCGGAGCCGGGGGTGTCATCCTGCTGGTCGCCGCGATTCTCACCCTGCGCCGTCACGGCACCACGGTGCAGCCCAACGTCGGCGCAACGACGCTCGTTACAACAGGACCGTTCAGCTTCTTCCGCAATCCCATTTATCTCGCTGATGTGTTGATCTTGTTCGGCGTGGCCGAAATCACCACGAACATCTGGTTTGTGATTGGCGCGCTTGTCTTTGGGCTGATGGTCACTTGGTTCGCGATCCTGCCCGAAGAACGGCATCTGGAAAGACGCTTCGGCCAAGCCTACCTTGACTACAAGGCGAAGACACGCCGTTGGTTGTGAGGGAAACGCGATGGCCACCGACTACGGTGAAAAGGAACGCGCCTTCATCGACGGCCTCAAAGAAAATAGCGGGCACGATCTCGACGAATGGATGGCGGCGATTACCGAACAGAACCTGCCGCATCGCAATGACATCATCGACTGGCTGCGCCAACAGGGATTCATGTTTTCCAAGGCGTCGTGGTTGGAGCGCATTCACCACAACAGCGGACGGCCGATCTATGCCGGCAACACGGCAGCCACGCCGGCTGCGCCTCGCCGGCGACAAGACGCAAGTGTGATCGCCAAACCACCCAGCGCACCGAAGCCAGAACCCGATCCAGTAGCCAGCGCCTCTGTCGAAGCCCGTCCAGACAACGATCTCGATGCGCTGCTCGCCAAGGCCAAGGCATACCGGCCGCTGGCACATTTTCTCATTGAGCAGATCAAGACGGTACGGCCGGCCGCGCGCTTTGAGCCGCGCGGAACGTTCATTGCAATTGGCGACACGGATAACTTCGCAGCGCTCGGCGTCGGCGCTAAGCAGTTGCGGCTGCATTTGGAGCTTGGCGATCACCCGCCCGACGAAATCGTCAAAAAGGGCGTGCCGGGAGGCGGCCTTGGAAAAGCCGACGCACTTTCCCACATGGTGGTTCTGACCGACGCGCGCCAAGTTGATGCGTATCTTTTAGACCTCATTAAGCGCGCGGCCAAAAAGGTGAACGATTGACAGCGTGTATACGTGCTGATCATCGATATGCCTGAATTTCGGGGCTTATTGCCCATGAGTTTGGAGGGCTCGATTATGGCTACCGAAATTCGCGGGCCATATTTGGCGTTGGCACTCGCCGCCAGTGCGCTTGGTGCATTCTCGGGACCGGCTGCGGCGCAAAGTTCAAATCGCGACGGCATCGCCGAACTCATCAACAACTCTGCCAACGGCACCAAGGTTGCCCAGACTACGGCCAGACCTGCGCCGGGAACCAAGGATGTTGCGGGGCCGCCAGCGCCTCAGCCACAAGACCCACGCGCGGGGCAAAAGACATACGAACAGGCGCGCCGGCTCATGCAGGCGATCGATGCGGTCTTGAAGGAAACAGCCGAACAGCGCACGCAAGCGCAGAATCTGCCGGGTAGGGACGAGTTCATCGTCACGCCGTTGTGGACGGAGACGCGCGAGGACCGCGAGCTCCACGTTCGCAATCTTCTCGATTCTGCGCTCGGCATCGTTACC
>JAUWCP010000326.1 GCA_030609245.1 Hyphomicrobium sp. | reverse complement strand
GGAGGTGGAAGCGGCGGTCGCCTTTAATTCGTGGGGCCGCAGGCTCCCCATCCGGCGCTCGCTTTCATTGCAGAACCTGTTCGGCGTGAAGGCGGTCTTTGTCTTGCGCAAACGCGACGGCGGTTGAGCGCGCCTAGAGCAAGATCGTTCTTGATGGAATCAATTGGCCTTCGCCCGGGAGGTCTCCAGCAAGAACGTGAATCTTGCTCTAAATCAAAAGTGTAGAGACTGATTCACGTTTCACTTGGACGCACCAAGCGTTTCCAAGTGAAACGATCAGGCTCTAGCCGCCATCACCCGTCAGGGCCCTGAAGAACTTGCGCCGCGCCGGAGCACCATCTTGGGGATCAAAGAGGTCGTCGTCCTCATCCCTCTTGTCAACGTCAATAATCTCGACAATGGCCTCGTCCAAGTCGTCATAATAACCAGCGCGCGTGACCGCATTGGTTTCGGGCGCCTTATCGTCATACGAGCGCGCTTGCAGCGCGTCGCCGACACCCGGTGCCCCTCTATCGCCCACATCATCTTCCTCGTCGAACTGCACCGATGCTCGTTCGATGATGATGATGTCGGCTTCCTCCGTCATGATGTCGATTTCCTCCATCATGATTTCGGCGCAGTCGGGCTCGAGACTGGGCATCGTCGTGAGTGCAGCAATCATTCGCAGCCCATGCTCCGCGTCTTCAGGCTCATCGGTGCGCTCAAATCCGTCCGGAAGAGTTCCCTGCGGCACGGGTGGAGGGCCGTCGCCGACCACAGGCCGGCGGTCAACGCCTGCCTCCGCACGAATGTCGTTCAACGTCTCTGGCGAATGGGGCATGGCAACCTGCTCCGTCACGCATTCGGGCTCAGTTCTAGTGTCCAGTCGAGTTGGAGGTGCGATGGCTGCCTTACGATCAAGCGCTTCGAGCAGACCACCGGCCACGTGCCGATTCTTGGCAGACGAACGCTGCGGCTCCTCACGATCCAATATGGTGGCGACCGCGTCGGATCCAGGAGCGGACGCGTCGAACATCCCATTCGCCTCCCCGGACTCCGCCGGCGCCGGTGATGCTTCCAGCGCTTCACCGCACAGCAGCGCCGCCTGCCCGACCCAATTTCGAGTGCTGATAATCCGGCCAAGCCCGAGTATCACGCTCAAGCGCCGGACATCGATAGCTGACAAGGCCGCGATCTGATCGAAGCGCGCTACTCCTAAGAGGTTTAGGCGTTGTGCGAGCCTCTGGCCGATACCACGGATCCGGGTGAGATCGTCGTTTGGGAGTGGCGGAATGGGATCGACCTGGCGAACAGGCGCGAACTCGCTGATCCGCTGAACGAGAGACGCACGAAGGGGGGCGGCCCGCACGTTCGCGGGCGCACGCAAAACTTCTATGCTCTCTTGCCGCCGGTACTCAACTGGCAACTGACGCACCTTTTCCATTCAATTCAACGCGATACAGTCTAATCAAAGGCGCAACCGCAGTCCACGGCCCAAAGGGCCAGCGCCGCGGCAACTCAGACATAGACCTGCCGCATGCCCAAGGCTAGCTTCCCGCCGGGAGATATCAAGGAGACCCCGAATGCAGCGTTACCGAACTCTGCTGGAAGCCATTTACCGTCTTTACGAGCACAGCGGATTCGCGCTGGCTGGAGCGATGGCGTATTCCTTCGTCGTTTCGCTGTTCCCGTTCTGCATCTTCTTAGGCGCACTAGCCGGCGTATTTGGCGGCCGGGAACTCGCCAATCAGGCAGTCGCGCAGCTGTTTCAGATCCTACCCCAGGAAGTCGCGGCCGGCATTGCTCCGCAGGTGGAGTCCATCATGGGCAACAGCCGCATCGACTTGCTGACCGCGAGCGCTGGGCTTGCGCTCTTCTTCGCGACGACCGCGATTGAGACATTGCGCACCGCACTCAACGCCGCCTATCGCGTCGTGGAGCAGCGATCGTATTTTCTGTGCTTATTGCGCAGCATGCTCTTCGTGCTCATCAGTGCTGCAACTGTGCTTATCCTAGCGTGGGTGGTCATCGTCGCACCGGCGCTCGCCGCACGCGTCGAGCCGAACTTGACGCAGTCGCTATTGGACAGCACGTGGCTCGGAGCCACCCTTCGCTATGGGCTTGCGGCCGTGGTCATTGCTGCTCTGCTGATCGCATTCCATCTCTGGCTCGCGGCCGGCAAGCGCAGAGTAAAGGACGTGTGGCCCGGCGTGCTGCTATCGATGGTTCTCTGGCTCGTGGTCGCGAGCGTTTATTCTTATTATATCGACTTCGGCGACTGGAGTCGGTTCTACGCAGGCCTCACGCAGCTCATGGTGGCGCTGATCTTCTTCCAGTTGACGGCGGTCATCGTCATCCTCGGCGCTGAGCTCAATCGCGGCATCTACGAGTTTAAGCGCTTGCGCATCACGCGCGTCGAGGCGCACGCG
>JAUWCP010000017.1 GCA_030609245.1 Hyphomicrobium sp. | reverse complement strand
GCCCTTCTTCATCTTCTGGGCGATCTTCTGGGCTTTTTCGACGTCGATCGTTTCGGCGGCTTTCTCAACCAGCGAGACAACGTCGCCCATACCGAGGATGCGCGAAGCGACGCGCGCAGGGTGGAAGTCTTCCAGCGCGTCCCACTTTTCGCCCACGCCCAAAAGCTTGATCGGCTTTCCGGTAACTGCGCGCATGGACAGTGCCGCACCGCCACGCGCATCACCATCGGCGCGCGTCAGCACGATGCCGGAGATGCCAATGCGTTCGTCAAACGACTTGGCAACGTTGACGGCGTCTTGACCGGTGAGGCTATCTGCGACGAGCAGCGTTTCGTGTGGGTGCGCGATGTCGCGGATTTCTGTCATCTCCGCCATCAGCGTTTCGTCGATGTGGCCGCGACCCGCAGTGTCGAGTATGACGACGTCGTAACCGCCAAGCCGGCCAGCATCGAGCGCACGTTTGGCAATCTGTTGCGGCGTCTGCCCTTCGACGATGGGAAGCGTCTCGATGCCGGTCTGCTCGCCAAGCACACGCAGCTGCTCTTGGGCCGCTGGCCGGCGCGTGTCGAGCGAGGCCATCAGCACTTTCTTCTTTTCTTTGTCGGAGAGCCGCTTGGCGATCTTCGCTGTGGTCGTCGTCTTGCCTGAGCCCTGCAAGCCGACGAGCATGATCGCAACCGGCGGGCTTGCATTGAGATCGATTGGCTGCGCGTCCGAGCCCAGCATGGCGACCAGCTCGTCGTGCACGATCTTGACGACCATTTGCCCGGGGGTGACCGAGCGCACGACATCCTGGCCAATCGCCCGCGCCTTCACTTTCTCGGTAAAGTCCTTGACGACGCTGAGGGCGACGTCGGCCTCCAGCAGCGCCCGGCGTACCTCGCGCATCGCCTCGGCGACGTCGCTATCGGTGAGCGCACCGCGCCGCGTTAGCTTGTCGAGGACGCCAGAAAGGCGATCGGACAGCGATTGAAACATTCACCCTGCCTTAGCGCCGGCAAACTTGCGTCTGACAGCGCAAAACGAAAACGCACCCGCGGGCGAAACTCGCCGGCGGATGTTGACCCCCCTGCCTCATGGGACATCCCAAGGACAGGGCGGCGGCTCTGGATTTCAGGGCCGTCTTGATTGGCGCGGACAATGCCTTGGGGGCGGCCAGGGTGTCAACCTTGCAGGGTCCCGGCAGAGGCAGCAAGTCGCGCCTGGGCCTTGTCGCGGGCCTTGTTGCGGGCCTTGTTGCGGGCATGGCGCCGGACTTCTCGCCCCACTTGGCGCTTCCACTTGCCGACAATCTTAGAGATGCGGCGCAATGTTTGCCGCTCCGGCCAGGTCAGACAGATGCACCCAGGGCAACGGAAAGGTCACGGCCTCACCAGCGAGAGCTTGAGGAGGTCACGGCTGGTTTTCGAGATCGTCATGGGCAACAGGGCCGACTATGAGGATTGGGCATTATGCCACGGCGCGCTACCGGCCGTTATCTTGCGGGGACCACTCGTAGCACCTCGCCGTTTTGATCGTCCGTCAGCAACCACAGTGCGCCGTCTGGTCCCTGCCGTACATCACGAATGCGATCGCCGCGGTCGGCCAGCAGGACTTCGGCTGCGACGACCTTGTCGCCGTCGAGCACCAGACGCTCGACACGCGCGCCGCCCAAGCCGCCGACAAACACATTGCCTTTCCACTCAGGGAAGAGATCGCCGTCATAGAACGTCAAGCCTGACGTCGCGATGGAGGGCACCCAATAGTAGACGGGCTGCTCCAGCCCCTCCTTTTCCGTAATGTCGGTGATGGTGCTGCCGTCGTAGTTGATGCCGTAGGTGATGATGGGCCAACCATAGTTCTTGCCCTTTTCAGCGTGGTTCAACTCGTCGCCGCCGCGTGGGCCGTGCTCCAGCGTAAAGAGCTCCCCGGATTCAGGGCGCAGGGCAGCGCCTTGGATGTTGCGGTGGCCGATGGACCAAACCTCTGGCGCCCAGCCATCAAGCTTGGGGTTGTCATCGGGAATGGTGCCGTCGGGGTTAATACGAACCACCTTGCCGACAGTGTTGGCCGGGTTCTGCGCTTCATCGCGCAGGTGGTTGCGGTCGCCCGTCGTAATGAAGAGCGTTCCATCGGGCGCCCAAACGAGACGTGAGCCGAAGTGAAATTTGCTCTTCATGGCGGGCTCTTGTCGGAAGATCACCTTCACGTCTTCCAAGTGGCCACTGTCGGCATCGAGCACCAACTTCGCGCGCGCTACGGAGGTTGCATTCTTGTCGCCCTCGCGCGGTTCGCCATAGGAGAAGTAGATTGTGCCCGTCTTGTCGAAGTCGGGTGCGAGCAGCACGTCAAGCAAGCCACCCTGGCCAATTGCTGTCACCTCAGGCACGCGGGCGATTGGCTCTGAAAGTTTGCCGTCCTTGGAGACGATGCGCATGCGGCCCGGTCGCTCTGTGACTAGAATTCGGCCATCTGGGAGGAATTGCATGCCCCAGGGATTCTCGAGCCCTATGGCAACGGACTCGACGCTAACTTTGGTCGGCTTGGCGGGCGGAGCGGAAGTGGTGTTTTCGGCGGCGTCGCAAGCCGATGTGAATGCAAAGGCAAGCGCAAGAATGGGTCCAAGAACGAAACGGCCTTGCGTCGTCATTATTGGCAAACCTCTATCGAATTGTCTTTTCATGCTCCGCAGCCATATATGGGGCACATGAGCGGTGCCGCCACCATACCCTTCCGCAAAATGAACGGACTCGGCAACGATTTCGTGATCTTGGACGCTCGCGTGCAGTCCATTAAGATCACGACGGAGATCGCCCGCCGTATAGCCGATCGGTTGCAAGGGATTGGTTGCGATCAAGTGATCGTCCTCGAGCCATCGGAAAAAGCCGATACGTTCATGCGCATTTACAATTCGGATGGATCGGAAGTGGGCGCGTGCGGGAACGCGGCGCGCTGTGTTGCTCTGCTTCTGTCACAAGAGACTGGACGCGCCGATGTCACGATCGAAACCCAAGAGGCCGTGTTGCGCGCGAACGCGACCAGCGCCGACCGCGTGACGATCGACATTGGTGCGCCACGGCTTGCGTGGGACGAGATCCCGCTTGCTGAACCTTTCCATGATACGACCGGCATCGAACTACAGATTGGCCCCATTGATGAGCCGCTCCTGCATTCACCCTCGGTGGTGAACGTGGGCAATCCGCACGCAATCTTCTGGGTGGACGACGTAGAGGCGCACGACTTGGGCCGCTTCGGACCACTGTTGGAAAACCACCCGCTCTTTCCTGAACGCGCCAACATCTCGCTGGCGCAAATCACTTCGCGCTCAGGGCTCAAACTGCGAACCTGGGAGCGAGGCGCGGGGCTCACCAAGGCCTGTGGTACGGCGGCCTGCGCAGCAGCCGTCTCGGCCGTGCGTAAGAACTTCACGGATCGTAAGGTTACCGTCGAGCTGCCCGGTGGCCCGCTCGCCATTGAGTGGACCAGCGATAACCGCGTCTTGATGACGGGGCCGGCTGAGCTCGAATTTAAAGGCGTGCTGGCGGCGGATACTCTGTCGCGTGCCCAAGTCTAGCGAATGACAGAGTTGTCGAGTATGACCGGAGAAGACCATGGCGGCCTGGCCCAGGATAGCGAATGCGCAATCCTTCAGAGCCGCGGCCCGAATTCCGTACTTGTTCACGCAACCGGCCTGACGGCCACTCTCTCGTAAGGAAAGATGGCTGAACCTTTGATCATAACACTCGGCTGCCGGCTCAATGCGTATGAGTCGGAGGTTATGCGCAAGCACGCCGGCGATGCGGGTCTCAAGGACGCGATCATCGTCAACACGTGTGCGGTGACCGGAGAAGCCGTGCGCCAAGCGACGCAGACCATCCGCAAACTGCGCCGGGAGAACCCTGACGCACGCATCATTGTCACGGGCTGCGCGGCTCAGGTTGAGCCGGAGAGGTTCTCGGCGCTGGCCGAGGTGGACCACGTCATCGGCAATGATGAAAAGGTGAAGGCGGAGACGTACCGCGGTTTGTCGACCGGCGGATTCGAGCGCGTACAGGTCAACGACATCATGAGCGTGCGCGAGACCGCGGGCCACATGATCGACGGCTTTGGATGCCGGACGCGCGCCTACGTTCAGATCCAGAACGGTTGCGATCACCGTTGCACGTTTTGCATTATTCCCTTTGGGCGGGGGCCGTCGCGATCAGTACCGGCCGGCGAGGTGGTTGCGCAGATCCGCCGCCTGGTCGAAAGCGGTTACCGCGAGGTTGTTCTGACCGGAGTCGACATAACCGCATACGGCGAGGACCTTCCCGGCTCGACGACGCTCGGCGTGCTCGTGCGTCAAGTCTTGAAGCTTGTGCCTGAGCTTGAGCGACTGCGCCTCTCTTCTATCGATCAGGTCGAAGCTGATAAGGACCTGATGGATGCCATTGGCGAGGAGGAGCGCCTGATGCCGCATCTGCATCTATCCATGCAGGCGGGCGACGACATGGTGTTGAAGCGAATGAAGCGGCGTCACAGCCGTGCCGACGCAATCTCATTCTGCGAGCAAGTGCGCCGGCTGCGGCCGGATATGGTCTTTGGCGCCGATCTCATTGCGGGGTTCCCGACCGAAACCGAGGATATGTTTGGCAATTCGCTGAGCGTTGTCGACGCGTGCGGGCTCACGTATTTACACGTCTTCCCGTTTTCGCCCCGCGAGGGCACGCCAGCTGCGAGAATGCCGCAACTACCGCGCGCCGTGGTCAAAGAGCGTGCCGCACTACTCAGAGATAAAGGCGCCAGCGTTCTATCGCAGTTCCTTACGATGCAAGCCGGGTCGGAGGTCGAGGTCTTGATGGAGCGAGAGGGAATTGGGCGCACGCGGCAGTTCGCGGAAATGCATTTGTCTGCATCCGGCCAGCCTGGTGACATTGTGCGTGCGCGCGTCAAAGGCCACGACGGGCGGCGCCTTTCCGGCGAGGTGCTAGCGTGAGTGAAAGCGGCCCGAAGATTCAAAGCACGCTTGGCCGAATTTGGGGATCGAAGTCTACCAGCGATGGTGATCCTGTGACGGAAGAAATTGAATCGCCCGCTAATCAAGGTTGGTTGGGTCGCCTGAAGGCGGGTCTAGGCAAGACCTCAACACGACTTTCAGACGGCATCACCGGGCTGTTCACCAAAAGCACGCTTAGCGAGGATACGCTTGAGGATCTCGAGAATGTGTTGATCGAGGCGGACCTAGGGCTCGACACGGCTGAGCGCATCATCGAGACCTTGGGGAAGGGGCGCTACGAGAAAGGCATTCAAGCCGACGACGTGCGCGCTGTCTTAAAGGCGGAGGTTGAGCGTGTCCTGGAGCCCGTTGCGCGGGCCTTGAAAATCGACGACAGCCATAAGCCGCACGTTATCCTCGTCGTCGGTGTCAACGGAACGGGTAAGACGACGACGATTGGCAAGCTTGCTGCGAAGTTCCACAGCGAGGGCAAGAATGTGGTGCTTGCCGCTGGCGATACGTTCCGCGCAGCCGCCATTGATCAGCTGAAGATCTGGGGTGAGCGCACAGGCTCCAACGTGGTTGCGCGTGACATTGGCTCTGACGCGGCGGGGCTGGTCTATGACGCATTGGCGCAGGCCCGAGATGAAGGGGCTGACGTTCTGCTGCTCGATACCGCTGGACGGCTTCAGAATAAGGAAGGGTTGATGGAAGAGCTGGCCAAAGTGAATCGTGTTTTGCGCAAGCTCGACCCGTCAGCCCCGCACGATGTCCTCCTCGTGCTCGATGCGACTACGGGCCAAAACGCGCTCTCGCAAGTTGACGTTTTTCGTGAGCGCGCGGGCGTCACCGGTCTCGTAATGACGAAGCTCGATGGTACAGCGCGGGGCGGAATTCTAGTCGCAATTTCCGCCAAACATGGTTTGCCGGTGCATGCTATTGGTGTCGGCGAGGGTGTGGACGATCTTCAGCCATTTGATGCAGGGGAGTTTGCGCAGGCCATTGCCGCGGGCTAGCTAGCGCGGGGCAAAAGGCGCCCCAGCGCGCCGACTACGACAATAGGTAACAAAGAGGGTGATCTCAGGCACATGAGCGCATTGAAGCGATTGATGCCATTCAATCTCGAGCAGACAGTCAACATCCTCAGCGAGTTCGGCCCACTCGTGTTGATGTTTGTCGTCAACGCGATGTACGGCATCGCCGCTGGCACGTGGGCGCTCATCATATCGACTGTGGTGGCCATTGTGACGATGCGGATCGTCCTACGCCGCCTGCCAGTCTTTCCGCTCATCGCCTCGGCGGTGACGATAGTGTTCGGCGCCATGACGATCGTGACCAAGGACGCGATGTGGGTGCAGATCAAGGTGACGATCTTCAACGCGATGTTCGCGGCGTTCCTGTTTGGCGGACTGTGGTTCAACAGAAACTTCTTCAAGTCCGTTTTCGAGAAGACGTTTCACTACACCCAAAGAGGTTGGGACCTGTTTACCTGGAGCTTTGCCTGGTTCTTCGTCGCAACCGCAGTCGCCAACGAGTTCGTGCGCGTGGGGTTCGAGGACGAAAAGATATACAACATTCTCGGCTTCGAAACGAATGGGGTCGGTATCTGGATAGCGTTCAAGGTGGTGCTGATCATGCCGCTGTCGGCGCTCTATGCCTGGTTTCTCACTCGCATTATGCAGAGATACAGGATTCCGGACGGCGATCAGGAGAAAATATCCGCGTCGCTGATCGACGCAGCCGTTACAGTGCATCCCTCGACAGGTGACCTGAAGACCGCGTCGGCGGAGCGCAAATCCGCCGACGCTGGGTCGAGAGGGGGCTAGAGTTGCTATGATGATCGGGGCGGCAACAACGAAATTTATTGTTGGGTTCGACCCAATGGCCGATCGCCTGATAAGCCGCTAGGGGGAAAACAGGTGCGATGACAGACGAGCCGCGTAAGAATCATAGCCAGCCGCAGGACTTGCGGGGTCAGCTGTTGAAGCTCCTCGTCGAGGTAGGCCCGCTCGTCGTTTTCTTCGTGATGAATGCGCGCGCCGGCATATTTTGGGGGACGGGTGCGTTCATGGTGGCGATCATAATATCGCTCATCGCGTCGCGGATCTTGTTTGGGCGCGTCCCGGTGATGCCACTCGTAACGGGAGTTTTTGTTTTGGTGTTCGGCGGCCTTACCCTCTGGCTGCAAGATGAGCAATTCATCAAAATCAAGCCGACCCTTGTGAATGCACTTTTCGCTGGCGCACTCTTTACCGGCCTTCTCGCCGGGCGCTCACTACTCAAGATAGTGTTCGGTGAGGTATTTCGATTGACGGACGAGGGGTGGCGGAAGCTGACCCTTCGCTGGGCCTTCTTTTTCACCTTCCTTGCCTTGTTGAACGAGGTCGTGTGGCGTTCGTTCTCCACGGATGTCTGGGTGAGCTTTAAAGTCTTTGGAATCATGCCCTTGACGATGATTTTCGCCATCGCCCAGATGGGCTTGCTCAAGCAGCACGAGCCCCGCGCTGACTAATTTGATCTGACTTCGGATCCTCCCATTCAAGACGATCAGCCCTCCGAATAGGGGGGTAGCAACGTGGGCATTGCCTACGCTAGGCGATGCTTTTTTGCTCTAGACGAACAGACAATTCTAGTATTTCCTCCTAATCGGACTTAAACCTATTCCCTTTAGGCGAAAATCAGGCCGGGGGATTTTGAAGCGATGGGGGTGGATTCTAATGTCTGAGACAATGGTTCCTGTTGCTCCTTCTGAAGCCGGAAGGGCGATCTTGTCACGGTTTGGGGAAAGTGACACAGCAGTCGGAAGACTGGAGGCGTCCCCTATTCACCTGCTTCATCGGGCCTGCCAGTGCGCCGGCGACATCTTCCAGAGGGAGATTGACGAGCGGGAACTCACGCCGAGGCAATATGCCATTCTGCTTACGGTTTCTCAGAACGAGGGCCTTAGCCAAACGCATCTGGTGGAGAAGACAGGCATCGACCGCTCGACCCTGGCCGACGTCGTTCGCCGCATGTTGAAGAAGGGGCTGTTGCAGCGCCGGCGCACGCGGGAAGATGCACGCGCCTATGCGGTCAAGCTCACCGAAGAGGGCTGGCGCGTGCTCGAATCTGCCGACCCGCTTGCCAAGCGCGTTGACGAAAGGGTGCTTGCGGCGCTGCCAGGTCCGCAGCGCGAACGTTTTGTCCAGGATCTGAACGCCATTGTCGTCGCGCTCGGAAAGCTGGAAGCGGCGGCGGCGCTGTCGGGCAATGACGGAGGCCCACGCGAGTGAACGTGCCGCCCAGCGATTAGGCAGCGCTTGGTAACAACTTTTGGTCGATGATCGTTTCAGCGATCTGGACCGTGTTGAGCGCTGCACCCTTCAAGAGGTTGTCTGCGACGATCCACAGGGTGAGCCCGTTGTCCGCCGTCGCGTCCTCGCGAATGCGCGACACGTAGGTGGCAAACTCGCCTGCGGCCTCAATAGGCGTGACGTAACCGTCTTCCTCCGGCTTGTCGACGACCATGATGCCTGGAGCTTGGCGCAGGATTTCGCGTGCCGCGTCGGCTGACAGCGGCCGCTCGAGTTCGATGTTGACGGATTCGGAATGTCCAACAAAGACCGGCACGCGCACGCAGGTCGCCGTCAGCTTGATGCGCGGGTCGAGAATTTTTTTGGTCTCGGCCAACATTTTCCATTCCTCTTTCGTGTAGCCGTCCTCCATGAAGACGTCGATGTGAGGAATGCAATTGAAGGCAATTTCCCTGGTGAACTTCTTGGGCTTGTAGTTTTTGCCCGGCACGTACTTGCTCTTGGTCTGATTCCAAAGCTCATCCATCGCGTCTTTGCCGGCCCCCGAGACGGATTGGTAGGTTGAGACGATGACGCGCTTGATGCCGGCAGCATCATGCAGCGGCTTCAACACGACGACGAGCTGCGCGGTGGAGCAGTTGGGATTGGCGATGATGTTCTTCTTAATGTAACCAGCAATGGCATCTGCATTGACCTCGGGCACGATCAACGGCACGTCCTGGTCATAACGCCAGGCGGACGAGTTATCGATGACGATGCAGCCCGTGGCCGCAATACGCGGAGACCATTCTTTAGAGATCGTCGAGCCGGCTGACATGAGACAAAAGTCGGGCTTCGAAAAATCGAACTGCTCCAAGTCCTGACATTTGAGTGTCCTATCGCCGTAAGAGACTTCCGCGCCGAGCGAGCGTCGCGAAGCGATCGCATAGACTTCGTCGGCGGGGAACTTACGTTCAGCCAGCACATTCAGCATTTCGCGGCCCACGTTTCCCGTGGCGCCCACAACGGCGATCTTGTAGCCCATCATCGTTAAGTCCTGATATCTCAAGCAAAAATTGCGCGGCACCTATTGCAGCCAAGCGGCTGATTTCTAGGTGCGATGACTAACGTGTGGTGTGGCCACCTTGCAAGGCTCTTCCCCGCACTAGGTTGCGAACGATTAATGCGGCTGCGCCTCAAACGCTAAGCTTGCTCAGCTCCTCGACGATCGCAGCGCCCATCGCAGCCGTGCTGACCTGACGCATGCCCGGTTGCATGATATCGGCGGTTCTAAGCCCCGCGGCAAGGGTATTGGAGATCGCCTTGTCGAGCAGATCGGCTTGCCTGCTCATATCGAACGAGTAGCGCAGCGCCATGCCAAATGACGCAATCGTTGCAATGGGGTTGGCCAAACCCTTCCCCGCGATGTCGGGTGCCGAGCCGTGCACGGGCTCGTAGAGCGCCTTGCGCGCGCCGCTCTTGGCATCGGGCGCGCCCAGTGAGGCCGACGGCAGCATCCCCAACGAACCTGTTGTCATGGCGGCCTCGTCGGAGAGAATGTCGCCGAACAGATTATCAGTGACGATGACGTCGAACTGTTTCGGGTTGCGCACGAGCTGCATGGCGCAGTTGTCGGCAAGGATGTGCTCCAACGCGATGTCGGGCGCATAAGCCTTGTGCGTTGCCGTCACCACCTCGTTCCACAGAACGCCGGTGCACATCACATTGCGCTTCTCGGCTGAGTGCACCTTCTTGCCACGCTGGCGCGCCAGATCGAAGGCGACACGTGCGATGCGCTCAATCTCTTCCTCCGTATAGATTTGGGTGTCGACAGCACGCTTCTTGCCGTTCTCGAGCGTGACAATTTCTTTCGGCTCGCCAAAATAGACGCCGCCCGTCAGCTCTCGCACGATCATGATGTCGAGGCCCTCGACAAGCTCGCGCTTCAAAGAGGACGCATCGGCAAGGGCCGAATAGCAGATGGCAGGACGTAAGTTGGCGAAGAGCCCAAGGTCCTTTCGCAAACGCAGCAAACCTGCCTCGGGGCGGACCGCGTAGGGCACGCCATCCCACTTCGGACCGCCAACGGCGCCGAATATCACCGCGTCGGCAGCGGCCGCCTTCGCCATTGCGTCGTCGGTAAGCGGCACGCCGTGTTTATCGATCGCGGCGCCGCCCACAAGGTCGCTTTCCGTCTCGAACGCGGTGCCCTTTGCTTTCTCGTTGAAAAAGGCAATGACGCGCTCAACCTCGGCAATGGTTTCCACGCCGATCCCATCGCCGGGCAGGAGGAGCAGGCGGTGTGTTGTCATGTCGTGTCGCATCCCGTGCAGCGGTCTGATTGAAGCGCGGTAGTGCTACCCGCTGGGCCGCCGGTCGGCAAGGGATTGGATGGTCAGCCGATGAAGGGGACAGTGTAGACGAGGGTGAAGCCGTTCAGCGTAGAGACGATGCCTACGGCTGAAATCAGGAGGCTGAGGACCAGCAGGCTCGTTCCCCCGGTGATGATTGAGACCGACGCTAGCACAATGGCGATCTGCAAGAGGGCCAGGCCGTAGTCGAAGTAACGATCCTTCCGCATGGCCAGATCGCGCTGTGCTTCGAACGACTTGCCCTTGACGAGTAGCTCCTTGAGGCCTTCGCCGGTTTCCGGATCCGAGCTCAAATGCGCTTCCTTCTCTCGATACCGCTTGATTTTGCCGCCAATCGCCGAGCGCGCGCTCTCAGTCAGTTCGGGCTCTGCGGCCTGCAGAACCTCCAATTCATCGATTTGAAGCCGCAACACGTGGCGCCGAATATTCTTGGCTTGAAAGAAGGCCCAGGTGTTTGCGGACTCGATATTACTGGTCATCATGTCCTTCGTCGCATTGCCGGCGCCCATGCTGCAGATGGCGAGTGCGACGGCAAGGATGCCAATGTAGACGGCGATTAGCCGGTCGCGACGCCTCTTAGCGCCTTGATCGATGGCATCGACGACATCTTTGAACGACATAGTGATCCCCCATCACAGATTGTCCTCCGGCGGAGCGTCGAGGCTCCGCGTCGGTAACAAGTCTCGACGTTCTGCCACCGAACCGTCGGGAGCGAGCCGGTAGATGATCGGAGCTCCGGTCGCGAGCTCGCGGGCCAAGATCTCCTCTCCGCTCAGATCCTCCAGGTTCATGATGAGGGCTCTCAGAGAGTTTCCATGCGCCGTGATGAGCACGGTCTTACCAGCTTCAAGATTGGGCCAGATCTTATCTTGGTAGTAGGGCATCACCCGCTCTTCTGTATCCTTTAGGCTTTCACCGCCTGGCGGGCGAACGTCGTAGCTGCGACGCCATTCTAAGACCTTTTCTTCCCCCCACCGGTCGCGCGCTTCGTCCTTGTTGAGACCTGAGAGATCACCATATTTGCGTTCGTTCAATGCCTCGTCGCGTCGGACCTCAAGATTAGGTTGATCGATTTCAGCGAGCATGATTTCGAGGGTGTGCACCGCTCGCTTCAATTTACTGGTGAATGCCAGGTCGAAGACTAGGCCTTCATACTTCAAGAGGCGGCCAGCAACGCGTGCTTCGATCACCCCTTTTTCGGTCAGATCAGGATCGCGTTGGCCCGTGAACAAATTGCGCCGGTTCCACTCGCTCTCGCCATGGCGCACCAGCACCAGCGTGTGCAGCCGAGCGTTTGTTTGCGCCGCGCGAACAGCTTCCACGATTTAAAGCCCCAGCACGTCGGACATCGTGTAGAGCCCGGGAGGTTTGCCGCGGCCCCACATGGCCGCCTTGACTGCACCACGGGCGAAGATCGATCGATCGCCCGCAAGATGTGTGAGCTCGATGCGCTCACCTGGCCCGGCGAAAACAACCTTGTGGTCGCCGACGACACTGCCGCCGCGCAAACTCGCAAAACCGATATCACCGCGGGGTCGCGCGCCCGTGATGCCATCGCGACCACGAATTGCGTGTTCCTTCAGGTCGATACCGCGGCCTTCAGCGGCCGCCTCGCCGAGCATGAGGGCCGTGCCTGACGGAGCATCAACCTTGTCCCGGTGATGCATCTCGACGACCTCGATGTCGAAATCGTCGTCCAACGCCTCGGCGACGCGCCGCGCAATGGCGGCGAGAAGATTGACACCGAGGCTCATGTTCCCTGCTTTGATGATCGGAGCGTGGCGGGCCGCAGCGGCGATGTGCGCCTCGTCCTCTTCCGATAGACCGGTTGTGCCGATCACATGAACGATCCTGGCATTTGCGGCAAGTCCAGCAATTTCTAGGGTTGCCTGGGGTGTGGTGAAATCAACAACAGCTTCGGCCCCGGCAATCAGCTCGATGGGGTCCGGTGACACGGTAATTCCTAGCGGACCGATGCCAGCCAGGACGCCAACATCTGCGCCTATCGCCGGGGAACCGGAATGCTCGGCCCCGCCAGCAATCGTACAACCCTCGGTCTCATGGAGCGCGCGAACGAGCTGTTGGCCCATGCGGCCAGCAACGCCCATGACAGCGATCTTCATCTCGCGTACCTCGGCTTGTATCGATGGGAGCGCGCTGCGGTATAGCAATGCGTCAAGCAGGGGGGAAGAGCAGCGCCCGCTGGTGGGGTTTTTCCCTACATATTCTTTGCCAGCAGGTTCATAAATTGCCGGGGTGGGTGACCAGTTTGTCGCAACCCAGTTTCAGTCCCAGGCGAAGGCAACCTTTTCGAGTCTTCTTTCGCCAAAGCACTCAAAGCCCAGGCCAATCGGCCGGCCGCCGCGGCGCCAGTAAAAATCCGTTGCCCCAGCATTTTCGGTGAGCGCCCAAACGATCAATCCCGAAAGGTGTCGCGTGTCCAGGTGATGACGGGACGCTTCAAACAAGTGCTCGCCAAAACCCAGTCCCTGGTGGGTCGGCGTTATGTAGAGCTCATAAATCTCGCCTTCGTGTTCTCCACGCATGCGCGCCGTGCCTAGGGTTGCGTAACCGGCCACGTTGCCTGCGACTTGCAGAACCAAGAGCCCATTGCCTGACCTGATCGTGGAATTCCACCAGTCAGGGCTCCGGCGTCGGATCATGGTCTCCAGATGAAAATGCGGGATAATGCCCTGGTATGCGTGGTTCCAGGTGTTACGGAACACCTCGCAAAGCGCGGGCGCGTCCGACACGCTGCCGCGACGAATCTCGAAATGTGAACTCGCACCAAGCATAGGATCACAATATCCACGGGCCGGCAGCATCGCATAATGCCCTAACGTCGCGAAGTAACAGTTCGCGGACACTTGGGCCTGGAAAAAAAGCAAAGGCGCCCGGGATTCCCCTCCAGGCGCCTTTTGCGACTAGTAGCCGGTTTTTTTGTGGCAAGTGCCAAACGCTCTAAGGAAACGAGTGCCTTTAGCCTACCTTCTTCATTTGATCAAAGGTCTTCGTGGCGATGGCATTCATGCCTTCCAGCGTCTGCCGCGAGAGCTTGCTGGACAGCTCGAAGAACTCCTTGGACTGTGTACTTGCTGCGGCGAGCTGCTTCTGGATAAACGTCGCTTGAAGGCGGGCGAATTCCGGCACCGTCTTGGCGCGCGCCATGGCTTCGGCCGCATCGAAAATGGCCTCCGCATTAGCGCTGGCGTTGAGCAGAATTTTCTCGCCAAAGGATTTGGCACTGGCCTGAGCGGTCAATATGACTTCTTCAGCAGCCTGAGCACCTTCCATGGCTGCCGCACTCATCTTCGAGTACGCATCGCGGGACTTGGCGACGCTGTCCTCGGCGAACGCCTGTACATTCTCCGGAATGCGACCATCCTTCGCCGCGGTCAGCATGTCTTGAGCCTGACGCGTGAAATCGTCGTTCATAGTTCTCTCCCTAATTTTGTGAGCTACGAAATTGTGGCGGGGCGGCGGAGCACTTTGCCGACCGCCTTAGCCACTGAAACGGGGCTTCAAAGATCTTGATGGCCCCCTTATAGATCAATATTTGCTGCATTGCAACAAGGGAATGTTGCAGCGCAGCATTCAGCGGATGTGTCAGTGTGCCGCACTTTCGAGTCGTGCTGGTGAAAGCCGCTAGCGCCGAACGGCCGCCCAGCGGCTACAGCGTTGGAAACCTATCGCGGTAATCCATGGCAGAGCGATCGAAGATGATGTCGGTGGGCCGTAAAGGGCGCGCGAGTGCCAGTCCTTCGAGCGACCGGCAACGCGATAAGGCGACGTACGTTTGGCCGTGCGCAAACGTGCCTCTGCCTAAGTCGATATAGACGCGGTCCAGCGTCAGACCTTGCGATTTGTGGATAGTGAGGGCCCAGGCAAGGCGCAATGGAAATTGCCGGAAGGTGCCGGTCACGTTCTCGACGATCTTCTCGGCGGTTTGATCGTACGCGTAACGGCGCGCCTCCCACGACACAGGTTCGATCTCGTGCACCTTGCCGTCGACCTCGATCCAGACTCGTTTGTCTTCGAGGCGTGCAACGCGCGCGACCGTGCCGTTGACCCATCGTTTGTCGGGATCGTTGCGAAGCAGCATTACTTTCGCGCCGTGCTTCAGCAGCAATGTCGCGTCGGTCGGATGTGCGGTTTCGCCGAACTCGCCGCTGATACCGGCCTCGTAGGTTTTCGCGTCGGCAGGCAACGCTTCGAGATAGGCCATGTTGATTCGATGCGCCGCGGCGTTGGTCGGAGTGAGGATGACGAAAGAATCGCCCTCGCCCAATGTGCGGATGGGATGCGTACGCTCGTTCAACACCGTGAGGTCCGCTTCCGTCGCTTCACCGTCGCGAATACGGTTGAGGACTGTCAGAAATGCTTCATCGCTTTGGCGGAAGACGTGATCAAGCTCGATCAACGACATGCCTGCCCCTTCCGAAAGAGCGCCCACGCTGAAAAAGAACACACCGCCATGTGCGCTTTCGAGGTGCTCGGCAACTTCGCCGCCTTGAACAACCGGCGGCAGCTGCTGGAGGTCGCCGAACACCAAGAGCCGCACGCCGCCGAATGCTTCGCGCGGACGACCCCGGTTCAAGCGCAGTGATTGATCGATGGCCGACATGAGGTCTGATCGCACCATCGACACCTCGTCGATGATCATGAGCTTGAGACGGCGCATGAGGCGGCCATTTCGGCTTCGCCTGATGTCATCGGGCCGAATGAGCCGCGGGGGAAAGCCGAAGAATGAGTGGATGGTCTGGCCGCCGACGTTGATGGCTGCCAGACCCGTGGGCGCGAGCACGATGGCTTCCTGGGTGACCATGTCGCGTATGCAGCGTAATAGGGTCGATTTGCCGGTGCCGGCCCGGCCGGTGACAAACAAATGGCCTTCCTCGCGCCGTGCAAAGTCGAGGGCGGTCTGGAATTTTTCAGGCGGCGTCACTCCAGCCGGCCAGGGCTCCTGACCCGCTTCTCTTTGTTGCTGATCGGTTGGGATTGAAGATGACACGCCCGGCCCCCGCAATGCTTCGCTTAGCAGGAGCTTACAGGAGTTGAATAGCCTGCGCTGGTCGACAAGATACCGCCCTCGCAGCCCCACTGTCCGGAGTTTTGCTCATGCAACATCGCGTTCGCGGGAGCGCTCCATCTTTTTGCGCATGTTGGGATCGAGCCAACGTTTTCTAAGCCTTATCGATCCCGGCGTGACCTCAACGAGCTCGTCGTCGGTGATGTAGGCCATTGCCTTTTCCAAGGTCAGCTTCATGGGGGGGGTGAGCTGCACGGCCTCGTCCTTACCGGACGCGCGAACGTTTGTGAGCTTCTTGCCCTTGGTGACGTTGACCTCAAGGTCGTTTTCGCGGGCGTGCTCGCCGACGATCATGCCGGTGTAGACCCGCGTTTGGGGACCAATCATGAAGGGCCCGCGGTCCTGCAGATTGAAAAGCGCATACGCGGCTGTTTCGCCGTCTCCATTCGAGATGAGGACGCCGGTGCGCCGTCCCGAGATCTCGCCGCGGTATGGGGCGTAGGCGTGAAACAGGCGGTTCATCACGGCCGTTCCACGGGTATCGGTCAAGAGTTCGCTCTGGTAGCCCAAGAGCCCGCGCGTGGGCACGTGGAACACGAGGCGCAGTCGGCCGCCGCCCGACGGACGCATTTCGAGCAGTTCGCCTTTGCGCTCCGAAAGCTTCTGCACGACCACGCCGGAGAATTGCTCATCGACGTCGATGATGGTCTCCTCGATCGGCTCCAGGCGCCCCCCCGTCGTTTCGTCGGTCTTGAACAAGACGCGGGGGCGCGAGACGGTCAGCTCAAATCCTTCGCGCCGCATGTTCTCGATCAGGATGGCAAGCTGTAATTCGCCCCGCCCTGCCACCGTGAAGCTGTCCTTGTCGTCGTTCTCGCTGATGCGGATGGCGATGTTGCGCTCTGCTTCCTTCAGCAGGCGCTCGCGGATGACGCGGCTCTGCACCTTGTCGCCCTCTTGGCCGGCGAGTGGCCCGTCGTTGATGCGAAACGTCATGGAGAGGGTCGGCGGGTCGATCGGCTGTGCCGCCAGTGGTGTCTCGACCGAGGGATCGCACAACGTATCGGCGACGGTTGCCTCGTTCATGCCGGCGATCGCCACGATGTCACCCGCCTCGGCCACCTCGACTGGGATGCGGTTGAGCCCACGAAACGCGAGCACCTTCTGCACGCGAAACGTCTCGATCTGGCTTCCGTCGCAATGTAGCGCTTTGAGTTGCTGGTTGGGGCGGACGGTGCCCGAGGTGATGCGGCCGGTGAGGATGCGTCCCAGATAGGGGTCGGCCTCGAGCGTGGTCGCCAACACGCGCAGCGGTCCCGTCTCGACCCGTGGCTGTGGTACGTGTTCGAGCACGAGGTCGAACAGAGGCGCCAAGCTGACTTTGGGACCTTCCGGCGCGGTGGCCATCCAGCCATCGCGGCCCGCGCCGTAGAGCACGGGGAAATCAAGCTGCTCTTCGGTCGCGTCTAGGTTGGCGAAGAGATCGAAGATCTCGTTCAGCACGTCGAGATGGCGTTCATCTGAGCGGTCGATCTTGTTGATGACGACGATCGGACGAATGCCGCGCTTTAGGGCCTTGGAGACCACAAATTTCGTTTGCGGCAGCGGCCCCTCAGAGGCGTCCACCAGGACGATGGCGCCGTCGACCATATTGAGAATGCGCTCGACTTCCCCGCCGAAGTCGGCATGACCCGGCGTGTCGACGATGTTGATGCGTGTGTCCTTCCAGACGACGGAGGTGCACTTGGCGAGGATCGTAATCCCGCGCTCGCGCTCCAGATCGTTGGAATCCATGGCGCGCTCGACGACCCGCTCGTTCTCGCGGAAGGCGCCGGACTGCTTCAGGAGCTCGTCGACGAGCGTAGTCTTCCCGTGGTCGACATGGGCGATAATGGCAATGTTTCTGAGGTTCATCAGGGGCTTTGTGCGCTGCAATAAGATGCGCCGACCTAGCACATCGCGCCCCGCCCCGCCAGCCGGGGGTGCCAGGCCTTCAGACGTGCCGGTGCATGGCCGAGTCGTGCCGGGTGTCGCGCATGAAGGCGTAGACCACCAGAGACGCGAAGATGCAGCCCGTTACGTACCAGTAGAACGCCGTCTCGTGGCCGATATCCTTCAGGTAAAGAGCCACATACTCGGCCGTGCCCCCGAACAGCGCCACGGTGATCGCATAGGGAAACCCGACGCCCATGGCGCGAATGCTGGTCGGGAAGAGTTCCGCCTTTACGACCGCATTGATGGCCGTGTAGCCGCTGACGATGACAAGTGCGCCCATGATGAGGAAGAAGGCGGTCCAGGGGTTGGTGGTGTGCTGCAGCGTGGTAAGGATCGGCACGGTCAGCAAAGTGCCGAGGATGCCGAACGTCAAAAGCACCGGGCGCCGGCCGATAACGTCCGAAATAGCCCCGACAACGGGCTGCAAACACATGAAGACGAACAGAGTTCCGGCCGCGATGACGGTTGACGTGTCCTTAGAGAGCCCCGCGGAGATGACCAGAAACTTCTGCATGTAAATTGTGTACGTATAGAATGCGACGGTGCCGCAGAGCGTCAGGCCCACGACGATCGCAACCTCGCGCGGATGCTCGAGCAACCCTCGAAACGGGCTTGAACGTGTATCGATGGTCGCGCTGGCTTCCACAAATGCGTCCGACTCTTCCATGTCGCGACGCATGAAGTAGACGATGACGGCAAGCCCAGCGCCGATCGCAAACGGAATGCGCCAGCCCCATGCTTCGAGTTGCTCGGGCGTCAACAGCAGCTTTTGCAAAACCAGCAGAACAAGCATGGCGAGCAGCTGGCCGCCGATTAGCGTCACGTATTGGAAGCTCGAGTAGAAGCCGCGATGTTCCGGGTGGGCCATCTCGGACAAGTAGGTGGCGCTCGTGCCGTATTCGCCGCCGAGGCTAAGGCCCTGAACGAGGCGCGCAAAAAGTAGGATCAAAGGCGCCGCCACGCCAACGGTCTCGTAGGTGGGCGTTATGGCAATCACCAGCGAGCCAAAGCACATCAAGAGCACCGAGGCGGCCAGCGCAATGCGGCGGCCATGTATGTCGGCGACGTGACCAAATAGCCATCCGCCGATCGGCCGCATCAAGAAACCGACGGCAAAGATCGCCGCGGCATGGAGGAGCTGCGCGGTTTGGCTCTGTGAGGGAAAAAAGGAGTTGGCGAAGTAGAGCGCGAAGGCGGAGTAGGTGTAGAAGTCGAACCATTCCACCAGGTTGCCTGACGAACCAATGAAGATCGCCTTGAGACGCCGCGCGGTATCGCGCAAGTCGGCAGGCGGTACGGCGCTAGATAGTTTCTCAGCGGTCTGTATTTTCATGCGGCGCTCTTTCCCCCCGTTCACGCGCATTCGAAGACCCCATAAATCGCTGTTGCGATGTTTCCTAAGACGCCCGACATGGTCCACCCCCATCTGCCTCTTCAAGGCGCCACCTCTAGGCTAGCGTGCCAAGCTGGAGCGGCGCAACGATTTGCACCCACACCAATGTTCCGGCGTGGCGACACAATTCTGTCAGCGGCGGTTTTGCGACACGCATTGACCGGTGGGCCTGCAGGCCTATATGAGCACCCCATTCCAAAATGCGCAGCGAACGGCGATGCCGCGGAGGAAATGAACGATGACAGAGCCTAAGCACGCCAAGGTCCTCATCCTCGGGTCCGGGCCGGCCGGCTATACGGCCGCCGTCTATGCCGCGCGCGCCATGCTCAAGCCCGTATTGATCGAGGGCTCGCAGCCTGGCGGCCAGATGACAATTACTACGGACGTGGAGAACTATCCGGGCTTTGCCGACGTGATCCAGGGGCCCTGGCTCATGGAGCAGATGAAGGCTCAGGCCGAGAACGTCGGAACCGAGATGATCATGGATCACATCTCCAAGGTGGATCTGAAGAAGCGGCCTTTCCGTCTCGAGGGCGAATCCGGCGACGTTTACACGTGCGACTCACTCATCATTTCCACCGGCGCACAGGCGCGCTGGCTCGGCATTCCCTCCGAAGAGAAGTTCAAGGGTTATGGCGTGTCGGCGTGCGCCACCTGCGACGGCTTCTTCTACAAGGAGAAGGACGTGGTCTTGGTTGGCGGGGGCAATACCGCCGTCGAGGAGGCGATCTTCCTCACCAATTTTGCTAAGCGCGTCACGTTGGTGCACAGGCGCGACAGCCTCCGTGCGGAAAAGATCCTGCAAGACCGTCTCTTCAAGAATCCGAAGATCGAGGTGATATGGGATCACTCCGTCGATGAGATTGTCGGCATCGAGGAACCAAAGTCCGTCACGGGCATCAAATTGAAGAACGTCAAGACCGGCGAGGTGACGGAGCAGGCGGCCGACGGTGTCTTTATAGCGATCGGGCACGTGCCGGCGACGGAGCTGTTTCGCGGCCAGCTTGATATGACCTCGACCGGTTATATCGTGACGACGCCCGACTCCACGGCGACGTCAATTCCTGGCGTATTCGCAGCCGGCGATGTGACAGATGAAGTCTACCGGCAAGCTGTTACTGCGGCAGCAATGGGCTGCATGGCTGCGCTGGAAGCTGAGCGCTATTTTGCAACGCTGGAGATCGAGGCAGAAGCTGCCGAGTGAGCCGCGATCGCGTCATTGAAGCCGGTAGGCGAGCAGC
>JAUWCP010000081.1 GCA_030609245.1 Hyphomicrobium sp. | reverse complement strand
ACACACTACTCTGCTGCCGAACTCTCACGACTGTTCGAGGCTGCAAACAGCGTGTGTGATCCTGATCGGAAGCGGCCCGAGCTCGTCGTGCTGCGGGGTGCGCTGCAGGGCGCCTCCCGCAAACCTCCCGCGAAAGCGGCGCTCGAACTTACGCGGCTCAGTTAACTCGCTGAAGCGATTGGCTGGGGCGGGAGGGTTCGAACCTCCGCATGGCGGAATCAAAGTCCGCTGCCTTACCACTTGGCTACGCCCCAATGGCCCCTCTGGCGGGGCGGCCCGCACCCATATAGTCGGTCATACTCTGGGGAGCAATCCCAGCAGGATTGTACCCGAATATGTCGTCCGATGCGGTCGTTCAGTCGCCTGCCGGCCCCGGCACCGCGCAGCCGCGACCGCGCTTGCGGGCGCTCTCCTCGAGGGCTATAAAGCCGCCCTCGCCCAACACAATCCGCTGCAAGGCGTGTTCGGGCGCTGTCCCTTCGGGCTGACGGTCGGGCGGAGCGTAGCGCAGCCTGGTAGCGCACTTGCTTCGGGAGCAAGGGGTCGGGAGTTCGAATCTCCCCGCTCCGACCAATTGCCGGCCAGTTCCCTGCCAATTCCCCGCCAATTCCCTGGTTGGGCCATCGCAGCCTCTCCCAGCGTACACTAGGCCCCCAACCCATGTGCGGCGTCCTGGCCTTGCAAGATGTCGCTCCAGCAGGCGATGTCATGCGTGCAGTGCGGTGCAAGCAATCCCACTCGACGGTTCGCTTGGGGGCTAACCTCCTACAAACGCTCACGAGTTTTAATATTGATCTGTGGCGCTGGATGCGCCCAGCTGGGCCTGAACGATGCCGCCGCAGCTCGCGCCTCATATTAGCGAATTTCACCCGACAAACCCGATTGTTTGTATGCGGACAATATGTTTCTTTGCGAGGCTGCCAATGCTCCTCTGTCGGCCGGCTGAGGGAATCGCAGGGTGAGGCCTGTCTATGCGTCACGCTTCCAAGTTCTCAACGCGACATCTCTATCTCCAGGTGCGAGACGCGCTTGCCCAGGAGATTGCAACGGGCAAGCGCAAATCCGGCGGACTCTTGCCCAACGAGATCGACCTCTCGCGCGAGTTCGGCGTAAGCATAGGTACGATGCGCAAGGCGCTCGAGGTTTTGGCGAAGGAGAAGCTCGTAACGCGGCAGCCGGGACGCGGGACGCTCGTCTGCGAGCCGCTCAGCGCCGAAGTATCCACCAGGTTCGACAGTCTATTGAGCGAACTGGGAGAGCCCCTCACGGGCCAGAACAGCTATATCGATATTTCTGAATCCTTGCCCAACGCCATCGAGCAACAAGAGCTCAGGTTGCGCTCCAACGAAGCCATATTGGTGATCAAGCGAACGTTTGACTACAGGGACCGGCCGGTCGTCTACGAGGAAATTTCGCTTCCCACGGGCCGTTTTCCCACTTTCGATTTCACGTCCATGGCAAAATCCTATCGGATTTCGACGCTTGCCGATCAGTGCGGCATACATTTGCTTGGCGGCAAGGAGAAAGTGGACGTGGGCACTGCGGATCGTGAGGTTGCCACGCGCCTTGGCGTCGAGGTGGGGACCCCGGTTCTTCAGACCTGCCGTGTGATGTTCAGCTCCGACGAGCAGCCCTTGGAGCGCCGTGTTGCCCATTGCCGGGTCGAGGCCGTGCAATATGTTGCAAGATATACCTGACCCATGAAGCAGCTCTCAGGTACAGCACCGAGTGCCTCACGCATCTAAGACACTGCGATAGCTCTCTAGAGCCTGATCGTTTGAGATGCGAGCGGCCTCGCGAGCGTCGAGAACGTGAATCAGACTCTAAAACAAATGCTTAGAGCACGTTTGCGCCGCACACGCTGATTCTAAGACAGGCAAACGTGCTCTAGCCGATTGGCCGATGTCTCCCCTCGCCGCAGGTAGAGCAAGCCCCTATAATGTCCCGGAAATGAGCGACGGACTGAACCTCAAGACAGAGATGGAATTCGCCTATGGGGTGCCCAGCCTCATGGCACCTGGCGTCGTGCGCCTTGTCGCCAACAATGCGAGCAAGCTTACCTTCAAGGGTACGAACACCTACCTCATCGGATCGGCGTCGCTGGCGGTAATAGACCCGGGGCCCGAGGATCGTGAACACAAAGAGGCAATCCTCAAGGCCGCACAGGGCCGCCCCATCTCGCACATCGTCATCACCCACGCGCATCGAGATCACGTGGAAGGCGTCGCGGCTCTAAAGGCAGAGACAGGTGCCAAGATATTCGCGTTTGGCCGGACACCGGACACTGACGACACAGATAGTGCCGATCATGCCGGCTCAGAGTTCACAGACCACGAGTTTACCCCCGATGTCGGCTTGGCCGACGGCGATCGCATCGCGGGCGAAGACTGGGAGCTTACGGCCCTCCACACGCCGGGCCACGCGCCTGATCACCTCTGCTTTGCTCTGGCAGGCCACGGCGTCGTCTTCTCCGGCGATCACGTGATGGCGTGGAACACCTCCGTCATCGCGCCGCCCGAAGGGCGCATGGCCGATTACCTTCGCTCGCTAGAAAAACTGCTTGAACGAGACGATAGCGTTTTCTTGCCGGGACACGGCGGACGGGTCATCGCGCCACGTCGCACGGTGAAGGCCTACCTGTTGCATAGGCGCTGGCGCGAGCAGGCGATCCTTGATGCTGTACGGCAGGGAACAAATACTATCCGCAAATTGGTGCCTGCGATCTACCGCGATCTGGACGAAGATATCGTCGGAGTAGCGACACTTTCGCTGCGCGCCCACGTCGAGCACCTGGTCGAACGCGGCCTTATCGCCTGCGACGACGTCGCGAACGTCGACTGCGCCGTCGTCTTTTCTTCACCTTAGGTTTTTCCTTCGCCGTCGTCTCGGCGACTTTCTCTTTCCGCGTCGGCACTACCGATTCCAAACGCGTAATGATCTCTTTCAAGATACGTCGTGTGCGTTCGGCGTTACGTCCAAGGTCGTGCGTGCCATAGCGGGACGCCGATCTTACGTCGATGCGCGCATCGTTTGCATCCCCCGTGACGCGAATAGCGACATCGTCATAGAAGCCAAGGATCATCGTGCGGTCGACGACCTCCATGACACCGGGCTTACCTGTTTCCAGGTTCGGTGCTTCTTGGCGCACAATTTTCATTTCAAGGCGGCGCACGGCGTCGGTGGCCAGCTCAAAAGCTTCCTCGCTCGAACGGTTGATTTTGATCGGCCTTATGTCGGGATAGGCCACGGCCTGTTTGAGTGCAAAGCTCTCTCCAGGGTAATCTGTACTGTTGGCGCTCGGCCCGCGCGCCTTGGCCAACGCGATAAACAGTGGCGGCGTGACGGTATCCGTCGTCACGTCATTGATCTTGGGGAGTTGTTCAAAGTCCGGCAAAAAGATCATGGGCCACAGCAGCAGCCCCAGGCCGACGAGCGTGCCAAAAACGACGCGCGGGGCACCCGGCCGTCCCGTTCGCCAGATACCGATCGTGGCGGCCAGCGCGAGCAGTAGCGAAAAAATCGCGCCGGCGAAGGCGACATAGGCCAGATTGAGCGCTTCTGGTGTCGGCAACCCAAACAAGCGGTGCAAGAATGCCGCGGTAATCAGAAGCACCGCCGCAAACACGGCGATCCGGCTCGTCCAACGGGCAAAGATGGACGGCCCCAATGGGCGGCTGGGTCTCATGCGCGTGCGCACCCCAATGCCCGGACTTGGATCTCCATGTGCGTTCGTGCGTGCGATGTCATCATAAGTTTCATTCTGCGCACCCGTCCGTTGCCCGGCGGCGCGTTATCGGCTGGGCGATGGTCTGGAGAATACCGGAGAATCGGAACAAAAATAGGGGATACCCGCAGAAAGGCTCAAGTCGCGACGGCTTGGGTTTCCCGTTTGACGTCAAGGCGGTGGCGTTTACAGAAGCCGAGGGACATTTATGCCGCGCTACCGGCAGCGTCTTGTGAAAGCGACTAGGGACCGAAGCAGTAGAACCACCCCGTCGCCGTGCCAATCCAGAGATAGCCACCAACGATGCAAGGTGACGAGATCACGCGCCCGTCTAATCTTTGGCGCCAGATCTCGTGTCCTGAAGCGGCGTCGAGGATATAGAGGTGACCGTCAACGGAGCCAAAGATGACCTTGCCATCGAGAACGCAGGGCGAGCACCAAACGACCCCGCCGGTCTGAAAAGTCCACACACTCGTACCCGTCATAGCGTCGACGCAGTGTAGCTGCTTATCGTCACCGCCAATCCAGATGCGATTTCCAACAACGGCCGGCGTCGACCAGTACCCCTTTGTGTTGCCTGCGTAGCGCCACACTTCGCGGCCGGTCTCGCGCTCAAAGCAGAAAAGATAAGAGGCCCGCTCTTCCGCCGCCGCATAGACGAACTGGCCAGCGACAACGGGTGAGGAATCCGTGTCGTCATGCGTGCGCGTCTTCCAGCGCACCTTCCCGTTCTTGGTCTCAATGCAGAAGAGATCGCCGTCATAGGTGGCGGCATAGTACGCGCCATCGGCGACGGCAGGAGACGTCTCTGAGCCATTTGAGCCTAGAAGCGTGCCCGGACCTATCCCGCCCAAGAACGTGCGCCAAATCTGCTTGCCTGTCTGCGCATCGACGGCGCGCGCATAGCCGTTTTCGCCCGCAATGTAGAGGCGGCCATCAACAACGCACGGTGAAGAGTCCAGATCCTTTCCGGTATCAATCGCCCAAATTCGGCGACCGGTCGCGGCATCGAGGCAGCGCAACAGATTGTCGGTGTTTCCGATGTAGACCTTGTTGTCATAGATGCACAGCGAGCCCTTGAACATGCCGCCACCCCGGTGCGCCCAGACGAGGCGCCCCGAGAAGGCTTCAAAGCAATAGACATAGCCGCCAACAGAGCCGACGTAGACGTAGTTTCCAAGCTTCGAAGCGGTGCCAGTCCAGCCCATACCTGCCCATGTTGTGGGCTTGCCGCGAATCCTGTTTTTGATTTGCGCGGTACGAAAGCGCCAATGCATACGCGGGGCATCAGGGATGGGGCCCGTGCCATAGAACGTGTGGGCGGGGTTGCCGCGAAACATGAGCTGAGTGTCAGGAGCGTAGCTGCCATTGCCGTAACGCCACGGCTCAAGCTTGGCCTTGCGAGGCGCTGCTAGTGCGCTTCCGCCCGCTGTCGACAGAGTCGCGACGGCACCAGCATCGACCAGAAATTCCCGACGTGTTCGATGCATCGGCGCGGTCCCTAAACGTGTTGCCCGCCATTGATGTGTAGCTCCGCCCCGTTCACATAGCTCGATTGCTCGGTGCACAAGAAGTAGATCGCTTTGGCTACTTCCTCCGGTTCACCAAGCCGGTGCATGGGAATCTGCTCATCGACAAGCTTGCCAGTGCCCGCAGACAGGATTGTGGTATCGATTTCACCGGGGGAAATTGCATTGATGCGAACGCCCCGCGGACCGAAATCAGCCGCCATCTCGCGTGTCAGCCCCATCAGCGCGGCTTTAGAGGTGGCATAGGCCGCCCCCGCAAAGGGATGCACGCGGCTGCCGGCAATCGAGGTCACGTTAACGACTGCGCCTTTTGCACGCTGTAACTCCTCGACTAATCCGCGCGCCAAAATGATTGGCGCGAAGAAGTTCACCTGAAATACATGCTGCCAATCTTCAAGCGTGGTCTCGATGGCGCCGAGCCGGGACCCCTCCGCCCCCTTGGGCGAGATGCCGGCATTGTTGACGAGCGCATTGAGACGCGATCCCTGGTCCTTCAGTCGCACCTTCATCTCCGCGACCGCACGCGCCGTGTCGCTAGGATCGGAAAGGTCGACCTGAATGTGATCCTCAGGCCCCATCTCCCAGGGGCAATTCCGGGGGAACTCATGACGCGAGCACGTGAGGACGCGCCAGCCGACGGAAGCAAAGCGTTTCACCGTCGCGTGCCCAATGCCACGCGAGGCGCCGGTCAGTATCAATGTCTTTCGCTCAGCGTTGGTCGTATTCGGCATGGCCTGAACAATCACAAGCGGCGCCAATTCACGCCGGCTCGGTCCTACGGCGAGGGCGCGATCCCCAGCGTTCGGGTTTGCCCGTGCGTAGGCACCAGGTCAAGTAAAGCCGCGACATTGGGCCCACCGCCTCAGGGGTAGAGGCGCGTCTTGACCCAATCATCGCCCGGTGCTTGCCGTCGAAAGACGACACGCTCGTGAAGCCGGAAGGCCCGTTCGTGCCAGAACTCGATCTCTACCGGAGTGATCCTGAAGCCCGACCAGTGCGGCGGGCGAGGAATCTTGCCTACAAGGAACTTGGCAGTGTGTACGCCAACCGCTTTTTCGAGCGCGAACATGCTCTCCAGGGGCCGCGATTGCTGCGAGGCCCAAGCAGCGATCTGCGCGCCACGAGGCCGGGTAGCAAAATAGGCGTCGGCTTCCTCTGGCGTCACCTCGGAAACGGTCCCTCGTGCGCGCAACTGCCGGTTGAGGCTCTTCCAATAAAACACGAGCGCGGCATTTGAATTGGCGAAAAGCTCTTTGCCTTTGGCGCTTTCGTAATTTGTATAGAAGACAAAGCCACGGTCGGGCAGACCTGGAGCATCGAGCCCTTTCAATAGGACCGTGCGCACGTTGGGCAGGCCGGAGGAATCCACAGTTGCCAATGCCATCGCCGTCGGATTTACGGGCTCGTGCCGCTCCGCTTCCTCTAGCCAGTCTTTGAACAATGAAAACGGCTCGGCCGCGGCGGCGAAGTCGCCGGGCACGTTGCCCGTTCCCTCACCAGACTTGGACTTAGCGCTCGTGTCGTCGTTCAACAGTCAACTCCTCGTTAACCGCCGCGCCGGCGCCGAAGGCGCGGCACAGATGTTCAGCACCCTTTAACTATAAAAGATCATACTCGACAGCATATCACGCCGCCCGTCGCGGTTCGTAGCATCATCAATCGTTGAGTGAAGCGTCATGAGTTCGCATTCGTCACTAGTGACCCTGGCCGCCGCTTCCCTCACAGCCTTCGCATTCGTTGCTCTCGTTTTTCTGAGTTCGGGCTGTGCCCGCGCAGATGATCTCCAACCCGCCGAGCTAACGGGAGGGTGCGAGACAACCAAACAGATCGTGCATGCGCCCCGCAAGCTGGACGAAAGTGACAAGATCGCCCTTTTAGAGCGCTTTCAATATGCCCTTTCGGAGATCGGCGATGGCGCGACGTACGTATGGCGCCGCTGGCACGGAGGCTTGTCGGCAACGGTGCATCCAACCGCTTCCTTTAGGAACGGTTTGGGGCAAGTTTGTCGCCACGTCGAGATTTTACTGACCAACGGCAAACGCACCAAAAAGACCGAGGGCATCGCCTGCCGGCTTCCCGGCGGCCGCTGGCAGCTCGACAGCTAGGCGCGCGTTTCGCCCCATTTGACGCAACCGCTTCTTGCCAAGGGCCTCCCCACCCTGCCCCTAAATCTGGACCCGAGGGTGCATTTGTGTAGGATGCGCGCCGAATAAGGACTCTAAGGGGTACAACACTCATGATGGAACCGGCGCCGAGCACAGGAGTTGCAAAAGGCAACCTGATGGCTGGCAAGAAGGGCCTCATCATGGGCGTGGCCAACAATAGATCTATTGCCTGGGGCATCGCCAAGGCCGCGGCCGCACAAGGCGCCGAGATCGCTCTGACCTACCAGGGTGGTGCCCTGAAGAAACGCGTGGAGCCATTGGCCGCCGAACTCGGCTCTCAGCTTGTGCTGCCGTGCGACGTCACAGATGCAGCCTCAGTTGATGGCTTGTTCGCCGAACTTGAGCGTACGTGGGGCAAGCTCGACTTTCTCGTGCATGCCATAGCATTCTCCGACAAGGCCGAACTCGACGGACGCTACGTCGACACCAGTGAGCAAAACTTCACTCAAACGCTGCTCGTCTCTTGTTATTCCTTGACCGCACTTGCCGCGCGTGCAGAGAAATTGATGTCGGCAGGCGGTTCCATTCTTACGCTTACATACTACGGCGCAGAGAAGGTGATGCCGCATTACAATGTGATGGGTGTCGCCAAGGCGGCACTGGAGGCAAGCGTGCGCTACCTCGCCGCCGACCTCGGCAAAGGTGGCATTCGCGTAAACGCCGTTTCGGCCGGCCCCATCAAAACACTCGCGGCGTCCGGCATTTCCGACTTCCGCTATATTCTTAAGTGGAACGAGTACAATTCGCCGCTGCGCCGGACGGTGACGATCGAAGAGGTGGGCGCCGCTGGCGTTTATTTGCTATCGGACCTGTCGCGCGGCGTGACCGGCGAAGTACACCACGTCGATGCCGGATACCATGTGCAGGGCATGAAGAACGAGGATGCCCCTGACATCTCCGTGACGAAGGGCGAGAGCGGGTAATGCGACCCAAGCGGGTCTGACGCAATGCGTGCGGGCGTAACACTTTACTTCATCCGCCATGGCGAGACGCAATGGAACGCTGACGCGCGCTATCAGGGCCAGGCCGATGTGCCCATGAACGACACGGGCCGCGGCCAAGCCCGGCGCAACGGCGAAGCATTGCGCCCCTTCCTGCCTGACCTGGCGCAAGCCGATTTTCTTGCAAGCCCCCTAACGCGCGCGCGCGAAACGATGGAGATCGTGCGCGATGCCTTGGGGCTGGCTCCTGGTGATTTCCAAATCGAAGACCGCCTCATGGAAGCCCACTACGGCTTTTGGCAAGGGACGCTCGCCTCCGACCTGCCGGCGGTCGACGCGGATGGCCTCGCAGCGCGTATGCGAGATCCTTTTCACTGGCGGCCGAAAGGCGGTGAGAGCTACGAGGACCTCATGACGCGCACGCGCGCATGGCTGGAAGGGATCGAACGTGATTGCGTTGTCGTCTCGCACGGCGGTGTCAGCCGGACGCTGCGCGGCCACGTTCTGGGCCTTGACGTTGCGACCGTGCCGCTTCTGGACATGCCGCAAGATCGCGTGCTGATCCTACGGCATGGTACTTCTGAATGGATCTGAGGATTTAGCGAAGAGAAGAGCCGAAGCAGCGGCTGCTCCGGCTCTTCCCACGCTTCATGTCGTGGTCGCTCGGCGCAGGTTGCTCAGACCTGTGAGGAGCGTCACGATAGATCGGGCTCGCCGCAAGCGGCCAGCCCCACAAACGCAACGACGCTTGCGAAACGCGACGCTTGGCTTACGCAAGGAATACGGCAGTCCCAAAACCGATGGTCCCAAAGGCTTTGCCTGATGGAGACCGGTGGTTCCCCGCCCAGTGGCGGTCATGCACGGAAGCATCGCATCGCGTGTGCGATCGAGCCGCCGCGTTTGGTGTCTCCTAAAGACATGTCGCGCATCGCGACGCAGCACATGACAAATCACATAAACTGCGTCGCACGGAGTTGTCACGCGAATTGCCACGTGGCGCCCTTGCGAGGGTGCGCGCGCACTCCTATGACTGGCCTGTTGGCTGCAACCTGATCGCGGGGGTGCTAGCATTCGCCAGCCACTTAGCGAATCACTCTCGCCGGAACCGCAAACACAATGTCTCACAACACTTTCGGGCACTTATTCCGGGTAACGACGTGGGGAGAGAGCCACGGACCTGCGATCGGTTGTGTGGTGGACGGGTGTCCTCCCGGCGTGCCGTTGGACGCCATAGATATCCAAAGGTATTTGGAGAAGCGCCGCCCTGGCCAGTCGCGTTTCACCACCCAG
>JAUWCP010000329.1 GCA_030609245.1 Hyphomicrobium sp. | reverse complement strand
ACGTTCAAGCGTGCAGGCTGGACCAGAGCCAACCCTGCGCGGTCAACGTGTGCGCGCTGGCCACAGTTCGGTCAGCAACTTAGCGCTATTCACCAAGCATCGGGGATGAGGCGATAAAGACGCTTCGAATCGCGCCCGTGTTCGTGTAAGCGTCAAAGCCCATGCAGCGGTACATCTTCATTACCGGCGGCGTGGTGTCCTCCCTTGGCAAAGGCCTTGCCTCAGCCGCCCTAGGCGCGCTCCTCCAAGCGCGCGGGTATTCGGTCAGGCTTCGTAAGCTTGATCCCTACCTCAACGTCGATCCCGGCACGATGAGCCCCTACCAGCATGGTGAGGTTTTCGTCACGGACGATGGGGCGGAAACGGATCTGGATTTGGGACACTACGAGCGCTTCACGGACGTGCCTGCGCGCAAGTCGGACAACATAACCACCGGACGCATCTACCAAGACATCCTCGCCAAGGAGCGGCGCGGCGCATTCCTCGGTGGCACCGTGCAGGTAATCCCGCACGTGACCGACGCCATCAAGCAGTTCGTCACGAGCGGCAACGAAGACATCGACTTCGTGCTGGTCGAAATCGGCGGCACGGTGGGCGATATCGAAGGCTTGCCGTTTTTCGAGGCGATCCGCCAGCTTGGCAACGAACTGCCCGCGCGCAGCTCCATTTTCATCCATCTGACGCTGGTTCCCTACATTCCTTCAGCTGGCGAAATCAAAACCAAGCCGACGCAGCACTCGGTCAAAGAATTGCGCTCGATTGGCATTCAGCCCAATATTTTATTGTGCCGGGCAGATCGCGAAATTCCCCTGGGTGAACGCCGGAAAATTTCGCTCTTCTGTAATGTGCGCGAAGACGCGGTGATCCAAGCTCGCGACGTCGCCTCCATTTACGAGGTTCCGCTCTCTTACCACCGTGAGGGGCTAGATGAGCAGGTGCTGCAAGCGTTTGGCATCGCCGATGCGCCCAAGCCCGATCTTTCGCGTTGGGAGACCATTGCGCACGGCGTCGCCACGCCTGAAGGCGAGGTGACAATCGCGATTGTCGGCAAATACACAGGCCTCAAAGACGCCTACAAGTCGCTGAATGAAGCGTTGGTGCACGGCGGCATCGCCAACCGCGTCAAGGTCAAGCTGGAGTGGATCGAGAGCGAGATCTTCGAGCGCGAGGATCCTTCGCCCTACCTGGAAGGTGTCGATGGTATCCTGGTGCCCGGCGGCTTTGGCGAGCGCGGCTCCGAAGGCAAGATCCTCGCTGCTAAATTCGCGCGTCTGCGCCAGGTGCCCTATTTCGGCATCTGCTTTGGCATGCAGATGGCCTGCATTGAGGCCGCACGCGATCTGGTGGGCATCGCGGAGGCAAACTCCACTGAGTTCGGGCCGGCATCGGAGCCGGTTATCGGCCTGATGACGGAGTGGATGCGTGGCAGCGAGCTGGAGCAGCGCCGCAAAGGGGGTGACCTCGGCGGCACCATGCGGCTCGGAGCCTATCCTGCAGAGCTTGTCGCCGGAAGCAGGATTGCAGACATTTACGGAACAACAAAGGTCTTCGAGCGCCATCGCCATCGCTACGAGGTGAACACAAAGTACCGAGCGCGATTGGAAGCAGCGGGCCTGAAGTTCTCAGGGCTTTCGCCTGACGGCCTGTTGCCCGAGACTGTCGAGTACTCAGATCACCCCTGGTTTATCGGGGTCCAGTATCACCCCGAACTCAAGAGCCGGCCCTTCGATCCCCATCCGCTATTTAGATCCTTTATAGCCGCGGCGGTGGAGCAGAGCCGGTTGGTCTAGTCCTATGCCGTTGCTCTCGTACGCAGTTGCGCTGCACGCGCCAATTCGCTTCTTCGTCTCTGCCTGCTCAAAAAATGTGCAAAGTCCACGGTTCGCGCCGTGCGATGACGACACCGGCCATGCCAATGAAATGACGTTTCTGCTCGGGTTCTCATGCGCTTGCACGCGCACAACCAATCCTGGCACGGCTTTTGAGTGCCACTACGACGTTAACCATGCGCCGGGGAGGCTAGGAGACCGGCAGTGGCACCCAGAGAGGGCTGTAGGGAAAACACAAGGAGACGCTCCCGATGAAACTCATCGTAGCCATCATCAAGCCGTTCAAGCTCGACGAGGTCCGCACGGCCCTGACCGGGCTTGGCATTGACGGAATGACAGTCACGGACGTCAAAGGTTTCGGCCGCCAGAAAGGGCACACGGAGGTGTATCGCGGGGCGGAGTACGCTGTGAACTTCCTCCCCAAGGTGAAGGTCGAGGTTGCCGTGTCGGATGATAAAGCGGACGCGGTGGTCGCGGCTCTGGAGGCGACCGCCAAGACCGGCTCAATCGGCGACGGTAAGATCTTCGTTTCGTCGCTCGAGCAATCG
>JAUWCP010000313.1 GCA_030609245.1 Hyphomicrobium sp. | reverse complement strand
GTAACGACGTGGGGAGAGAGCCACGGACCTGCGATCGGTTGTGTGGTGGACGGGTGTCCTCCCGGCGTGCCGTTGGACGCCATAGATATCCAAAGGTATTTGGAGAAGCGCCGCCCTGGCCAGTCGCGTTTCACCACCCAGCGCCAAGAACCCGACGCTGTGGAGATTCTCTCAGGGGTGTTTGCCAACGAGGCTGGCCAGCAAGTGACGACGGGCACACCCATCTCGCTTGTCATCAAGAATGTCGACCAGCGCGCGAAGGACTACTCAGACATCAAGGACAAGTTCCGCCCGGGCCACGCGGACTACACATACTGGAAGAAGTACAAAATCCGCGACTTTCGCGGGGGCGGGCGCTCGTCTGCCCGTGAGACTGCGATGCGCGTTGCCGCAGGTGCGATCGCGCGCAAGGTGCTCGACGGCATCACTATCCGCGGCGCGCTCGTTCAGATCGGCAATCGGCCCGTCGATCGTTCGATGTGGGATTGGGATGCGGTCGATTCCAACCAGCTCTTCTGTCCCGATCCCGCAACGGCGGTACATTGGGCTGAGTATCTTGATGAGGTGCGAAAGGCCGGTTCCTCCATCGGCGCGGTCATCGAAGTGGTCGCCGAAGGCGTTCCCGCGGGCCTTGGAGCCCCGATATACGCAAAACTGGACCAGGATCTCGCCTCCGCGATGATGAGCATCAATGCGGTCAAAGGCGTGGAGATCGGTGCTGGCATGGGCGCAGCTGAGCTCACCGGGGAAGAAAACGCCGACGAAATCCGAATCGGATCCGACGGCGAGGCCCGATTCATGACCAATCATGCCGGCGGAATTCTCGGCGGCATTTCGAGCGGTCAGCCCATTATCTGCCGCTTTGCCGTAAAACCCACCTCCTCCATCCTTGTTCCGCGTAAGACAATCGATCAGGAGGGGCACGAAACCGACGTCATCACCAAGGGCCGGCATGACCCATGCGTCGGTATTCGCGCGGTCCCCATCGGCGAGGCGATGATGGCACTGGTGCTCGCTGACCATCTCTTGCGCCATCGCGCGCAGTGCGGCGGGTGAAGATCAAGGCCAAGCTATTTTATGGTGAGCTTCGTTTGGCGGCGGCCATGTGCCCGAGATCGCTGTTTTCAGGTTGAACCATGGTTCAGCACTTGCGCCACGCCATCACCTTCGACAGAAACGCGTTCGATGTCTCTAATGGCGTCAGGCCCGCGTGCGTGAACATGCCATCGAGATCGTCGGTGGCATAGTGCGCAAAGTAGGGTTCGTGAAAGCGCACGGGGAAAGCCTCCAGCAGCCCATCCCAACCGGGCCGGTCACCCATCTGCAAGCTGTCGATGAAGACGAAGAGACCGCCCGGTTTGAGGACGCGTGCGATTTCCGCCGTCACGCGGCGGCGCACCTCTCCGGGCAGTTCGTGGTAGAGGAAAATCGAGGTGGCGATGTCGATACTCTCGTCGGCGAGTGGAATCTTCTCGGCGTTGCCAGCGATGAATTCGACGGGGCGCAAATCGCTTAAATGGCGCCGAGCCTCATCGAGATACGCTTGCGATAGGTCGAGCCCCTTGGCGCGCAGAGCAGGATAAGCGAGCCGCACCTCACGCAAAAAGCGCCCCGTCCCGCAAGCAACGTCGAGGAGCGCGGTGTTGCGCTGGTCTCGCCCGTGCATGAATTCCGCAATCGGTTTCAACGCGGCGCGACGCATGGCACCGGCTGCACCATAAAACAGCGTCTCGACCTGCACGTCGTAGAGTTGGGCGGAGTCGTCGCTCAAATATCCGCCGGTCTGAAAGTGGAAATCCTGCGCGTAGTAGTCCGGCACCTCTTCCGCGGCGGGGAGCATCGTAGCACTGTGCACATCATCGGCCTCGCGGCGCCTAATTGTCTCGGGCAGGTCGGCGAACATGGCGCGCAACTGGCGCATGTGCTGGGCGATCGTCCCAACCGGTTCGACCGGCGGGTAGAGGCCCTCGCGAACGGCGGCAGCGTCACGCACAAACAGCGCGCGAAGGTCGGCCATCAGTTCCCCATCGCTGGGAACCGGACGCGTGGGCGCGTAGCGCGGACGGTTGCCAAGACGCCGCGCCTGGCGGGCAAACAGCCAGTTGACGCCCGAGTACCAACCGAAGCGGACCGCGTTGCCTGCGAGCTGGGTCGCCATGCCGAACGTGTCTGCCATTTGAGCGCCTCCGCTGTGCCTTGAAGGCAAATGTGGGCCATTGCGCGGCACAGTTCAATCGGTTGGCATCAGCTCTTATGGCGCGCGAGGATCTTGCGGACCTCGTCGACGAGATCGCTTTCCTTGACGGAGATCTGTGCGGGGCGGGTCTCCTTCCATTCCTTGTTATCCTTGATAGCAGCCGCCGCTTTGGCGCCTTCGATCAAGTCTTTGAGTGTGACCTCGCCTTGTTCGCGCTCGTCTGGGCCTTGGATAACGACGCAAGGGCTGCGCCGCTTGTCAGCATACTCTAGTTGTTTGCCGAACTTCTTCGGGTTGCCCAGGTAGAGCTCGGCGCAAATGCCGTTAGTGCGCAGCGTCTGTACAAATTTCTGATAGTCGGCAATGCGCTCTTTCTCCATGACGGTGACAATGACCGGGCCAGCCGCGGCGGCATCGGAGCGCCC
>JAUWCP010000114.1 GCA_030609245.1 Hyphomicrobium sp. | reverse complement strand
GGTCTTGAGCTGGCCGTCGGGAATATTTCTTTCGATTTCCGCTACTGGGATACGAACGTCTCGAATGCGGACGGCTTCTGCAACGGTCCGCTCTTCCAATGCGACGAGACGTTCGTCTTCACCGCCTCCGTTTCGGTGCCCTAATCCGCTCTCCGGAAAGCCGAAACCAGCCATAGCTGGCTGAAGCGAGGTGGGAAAACCCTCGGGAAACGATCGAGAATTTCGCAAAGCCGGGGCTTTTGGCCCCGGCTTTCGCGTTTCGACGCCGCTCTACAACATGGGGCCGATTTTGGCGGGAATTGTGCTCTCAGCCGACACGGCACTGTCATACGTATCGGCTATCGCTACACGTGCCGAATATGAGCATTGGCTGCCTGCCGAGCCGCTTTCCTTCCGCAATGGCGGCAGTAGCGCTGAGCGTGTTCATTGCCCTCTAACGACGCGCTCGGCGAGGCCAGAGGCCCGCTTTGCGACGACTAACGGGCGACCCCGCTGCCGGAGGTGACGCAAGCTGGCCTCGTTTGCTTTCGGCCCGCCTCTAAATCTCCTCAAAGCCGGTTTCCCATGTGACCCTTCGGACGCGATCGCGGCAACGCGTCTTGATGCTTTTCCCCAGTTCTGCGCCGGCATCGCTTGCAGGCTTCTATCGAACCACACGATAAAAGGGGGGAAGACGATCCGGGGGGAGGCGCGTGATTCTCATCATTGCCGGCATGATCGCATTGACCATCGCGGTGGCTTTTTGGCTTGCTGCGCAATTCACGGCTGAGCGTGTCCATTTCCAGACAACTCCGGATCGGCCCTGCGCATTTGGCTGCTCGATGGCTTGGCTTGCCATTCGCAGCCGCGATACCGAAGCCGTTCTAGAGGCGCTTCGTGTCGTTAATCCTGCGCCGTGCAACTGGAGTTCTGGCATCGGCGCCGTCTACGATAACCAGCTTGGCGAGTTGCACGTGTTTGTCTCGCCGCCCGTCGATAATTGGACGTTCGTCGTCGGTCTGCCGCTACCCCATCCCGTCGGGCGAGGCTTCGTGGACAAGTGCACGCCGTTGCTCGTCGATCTCGGCGGACATTTCGCAGAGGTGCAGTACTTCTTCGCCTACCCACTCATAGATTTCTTCGCGTGGGCGCGCGTGCGTGATGGACGCCTCGTTCGGGCCTTCGCCATCACCGATGAGGGCGTTGCTTGGAGCAAGGGGCGCGCGACCAAAGAGGAGCGCGCCCTAGGTCTCAAACTGTTCGAGCTGCGCGGTGTTCTTGGGCGCAAGGGCGACGCTGGCGGCGAGATGATCTTGCATCCGACCGAAGAGCACGTGATGCGTCTTGCGCAGCGCTGGAGTCTTGATCCGACTACGCTGTCCAGTCTGGCGTCGCAGCGGTCGGCCCTAGGCTATATCGCACAGGCGCCGGTTGCGTGGCGCACTGAGCGCATTCGCAAGACGGACCGCCCCCGAAAGATTGCCTGAGCGTGCCAAACGCCTAAGGAGTGGGTGAGCAGTCCGCAACCGCGCACGGGATGCAGGCCAGCTGCTACGTCCTGATCAGGCTGCGTGCTTGGTGGCTGAACTGGATTGGACCACTTTACGCACTGCTTCGAGATCGATGACAACCGCCGGTGTGGGCGCCGCCGGCTTTTGG
Source organism: Hyphomicrobium sp. (assembly GCA_030609245.1). Classification (GTDB taxonomy): domain Bacteria; phylum Pseudomonadota; class Alphaproteobacteria; order Rhizobiales; family Hyphomicrobiaceae; genus Hyphomicrobium_A. The sequence continues at coordinate 5,653 of JAUWCP010000114.1, read as the reverse complement.
ACGATGAGCCGCGTCGTCGGCTTCATGGCCTCGAGGCGCGGCGAGCGGCCCACGTGGGCCGGTTGCGCTCTTTCTTGCAGCGAGGGGTACCGCCTTTCCGGGTGGGAGACGGTAAGGGCGGTGGCGAGGGGCGCGGATGCTAGCCACGTTGAGCTTGGCAACAACGGCAAGGCGCGCGGGCAGCGCAAAGTCGGTCGTAGGGCGAGAGCTTTGCATGGACACCGCTGTCTCAGCGGGTTCATCTGCGTCACAGGCGGGCTCGGCATTAACGGGAAGCAGAGGCGGGATCAGGGGCAGGCGCTCGCGCCCATTGTGCGTTCTACGGGCTGCCCTGAAACTCAATGACGCGCGGCTGTGGGAGGGGCTTTTTTCCATCGCGTGGTTGCGAGCCGGCGCCGAACTTTTCCCGGCGCGTGGAGCGCACTGGCGGCACACGAATCTTTTGCGCGCGACAAAGTTTGTGCTGCGCCTCGTTCTGCCCGCACGCGCGCGGCTGACCATTCTTTGTAAAGCAGATACGCACGCCCTTGAGCTGCTTGGACCACCGCGTGCAGGTGACGGCAATCATGTCGGGCTTGAGCCATGGGTTGAGCGCAGTCAACTCGCGTTTGAGCTGATTGGGTGAGACAAACTGGGTCTCGAACGGATTCCGATAGCGTCTTGGGATCTTGATCTGTTTGAAAAGGCGCCGCGCGAAGCCGTAGTACTGGGCGGGCATCAGCCCAGAGCATGTCCCATGCGTTCTATATTCATGGATGACCAGGCCGCGCCGGGGCATCACGTTGCGAACGGCGTCGATCACCACATCTGGTACAAAGGGCCGCCTGCGAACGGGGCAGTGCTCGGGGTACCCCTTCGCGTACTGCGGCCACAGACCATGCAAGAGGAAGCCATAGCGCTTGCCGTCACCGCGTGCGCACTGAGCATCCTTCCGGCCGCTAGAAGAAGCGATGCATTCCGTCGGGCTCCATGACAGAACCAGCGTGTAGTAGTCGAATTCACCCGCAACATTCTGGCGCGGTTTAGGGTCAAAATACTCGCTTGGCCACGGTGCGCGTTGGGCATGCGCCGCAATGCCGAAGGCAATTGTCGGAACCGCGAGCAAAGAAAGCGCGACGTGCCGCGTGAACATGCCCATCTCCCAGCCTTAGTTCGCCTCGGTGCGCGAGACCTGTGCTAGTTTTTCCAAGATGCGCGCCCAGCTTCGTGCGCCCTTCTTGAAGCTCTTCATATTGTACTTCTCGTTTGGGCTGTGAATGCGATCGTCTTCGAGTCCGAATCCAACGAGCAAACTGTCCATACCAAGTGCATCCCTGAAGGACGTAACAATGGGGATCGATGCGCCGCAGCCCATCATGATGGCCGGCCGCCCCCACTCTTCCACGAGCCCAGCTGCGGCAGCGCGCATGGGCGCCGTGGAGGTTTCAAACGCTACGGCCGGGCTTCCTGCAAGGCCGCTGAATGCAACGCGACAATCCTGGGGCAGTCGCGCGTGGACGAACTCCTGAATGTTGGCGAGGATCTTGGCGGGATCTTGGCCCGCCACCAACCGGCACGTTACTTTTGCGGAAGCTGTCGACGGGATTACCGTCTTGGTGCCAGCACCTTGGTAGCCGCCGGTCACGCCGTTGAACTCCAGCGTCGGTCGCGACCAGAGCTGTTCCAAAGCTGAGTGGCCGTCCTCGCCGGCGGGTGCGTGCAGGCCGACCTCTTTAATGAATTCATGTGTGCGCGAGCCAAGCTCTTTCCACTGTTCAAGCTGTTCGGGCGAGGGTGCTTCGACGCCGTCGTAGAACCCTGGAACGGTGACGCGGCCTTTTTCGTCATGCATCTGGCCCAGCACGCGTACGAGCGCACGAATGGGGTTCATTGCTGGCCCGCCGTAAAGTCCGGAGTGAAGATCGCGCGAGGGGCCCGTCACCTCGATCTCGATTGCGGCCAGACCGCGCAGCATTGTGGTGATCGCGGGCGTGTCCCGATCCCACTGCCCCGTGTCGCAGACCAGCACGAGATCAGCGCGTACGTCCTCGCCATGCTCGGCCAGAAATCCGGGAAGCGAGGCCGAACCGCACTCTTCCTCGCCTTCGAATAAGACTGACACGGCGAGCGGTAGCTCGCCGGCGACTGTCTTCCACGCGCGCGCAGCGGCAAGGAACGTCATGAGCTGCCCTTTATTGTCCTCTGCGCCACGCGCCACGATCACTTGCCCGTTAACCGGGTCAGTGGCGACGTGCGGATCGAACGGCGAGGAGGTCCAAAGATCCAAGGGGTCGGGCGGCTGCACATCGTAATGGCCATAGAACAGCACGTGAGCCATTCCATCAGGCGCTGTGGGACGGTCATGGGCAACAACCATGGGGTGGCCGCTTGTTGGCACAACGCGAGCATCAAACCCGATATCGCGCAGCTCGTTAGCACACCATTCGGCGGCGGTGAGGCAGTTGTCTGCATAAGCCGGATCAGTCGAGATGCTTTCGATGCGCAATAGCTCAAACAGCCGATCAAGCGCGGCGTCATTCGAATCGTCCAAAGTCGTCAGCACCTGATTTAACTGTTCGCTCATAAACTACGGCTCCATCGATTAAAGGCGCTCACAGTGGGCGAAGCCGGTGGCTGCGTCAAAGACAGGATCCTGATTTGAGACTAAGCGCGACAATTCGTTGGGCACTGCCGATCAATCGGATGCCTTTCGAGCCCGGTCAGAGACTGATATGGCAGAGTGCAGTCGGCAGAGGGTCGTAACAGCGCCGCAGGCCGGGCGCTTTAGCGGAGCAAAATGACATGGCAAGTACGTCTGCGAGCGAAGATCCCAAATGGGTCTATGTCTTTGCCGCTGGACATGTCGATGGCCGCGCTGGATTGGTCGACCTCCTGGGTGGCAAGGGTGCCAATCTTGCCGAGATGGCGCGGCTCGGGCTCCCGGTTCCGCCTGGCTTCACCATCACGACAGAAGTATGCCACGCCTACTATGCGCAAGGGCACAAGCTGCCTGACGAGCTGAATGCTCAAGTCGAGGCGGCGCTGCAACTTATTAGCGACGAAACGGGCGTCTCTTTCGGCGACGTGAACAAGCCATTGCTGTTGTCAGTACGCTCCGGTGCGCGCGTGTCCATGCCCGGCATGATGGACACGATCCTCGATCTCGGACTCAACGACGAGACCGTGGAGGGCCTTGCCAAACGCTCCGGCGACCGCCGCTTTGCGTACGACAGCTATCGCCGATTCATTCAGATGTATGCCGACGTGGTCATGGGTGTCGATCACGGCGTGTTCGAGGACATCTTGGAGAACTTCAAGAACCTCGCGGGCTTTTCCAGCGACACGGAGCTGACCGAGGAGGATTGGGGCGACATCATCGGCGAATACAAAAAGGCGATCGAGCGTGAGCTGGGAAAGCCCTTCCCTCAGGACATCGGCGAGCAGCTTTATGGAGCCATCTCAGCCGTGTTCGGTTCTTGGGAGAACCCGCGCGCCAAAACCTACCGCAGAATCCACGATATTCCTGATGACTGGGGGACCGCTGTCACGGTGCAGGCGATGGTGTTCGGGAACCTTGGCGATACGTCGGCAACCGGCGTTGCCTTCACGCGCAACCCGTCGACGGGGGCAAAGGAGATCTACGGCGAGTTCCTGTTAAACGCACAGGGCGAAGACGTGGTGGCGGGCATTCGGACGCCGCAGCCTCTCACTGAGATGGCGCGCCGCGATGCGGACGACGAGAATCCCTCGCTTGAAGAGCTGATGCCAGATGTCTTTTCCAAGCTAAGAGGCGTCTTTGAAAAGCTCGAGGCCCGATACCGCGACATGCAGGATATCGAATTCACCGTCGAAGATGGCCGGCTTTGGATCTTGCAAACGCGTATTGGCAAGCGCACGCCGGAGGCGTCGCTCGCAATTGCGGTCGACCTCGCTAAGGAGGGTGTGATCACCAAACGCGATGCGGTGATGCGCGTGGAGCCGTGTGCTCTCGATCATCTCCTACACCCGACCATCGATCCCGATGCACGCAGAGAGGTGATTGCAACGGGGCTTCCAGCATCTCCCGGCGCGGCGGCAGGGGCAATCGTCTTTACCGCTGACGAGGCCGAGACGGAAAAAGCAAAGGGGCGCGACGTGATCCTCGTGCGTCCTGAAACAAGCCCGGAAGACATTCACGGTATGCATGCAGCGGTTGCGATTCTCACCGCGCGCGGCGGTATGACGAGCCACGCTGCCGTTGTGGCGCGCGGCATGGGACGGCCCTGCGTCTCAGGTGCGGGCATGCTAGCCATCAACGAAGAGGCGGGAACCTTGCGGGCCGGAAAGCACCTTCTCAATAGGGGCGATGTCATCACCATCGATGGTAGCAGGGGCCAAATTATTCTCGGGCGGGCAAAGATGCGGCAGGCTGAGCTGTCGGGTGCGTTCGCGACATTGATGAGTTGGGCTGACGCGGAACGGCGCATGGGAGTGCGCGCCAACGCCGATACGCCTCGTGATGCGCTGCAGGCGCGCGAGTTCGGTGCGGAAGGTATCGGGCTTTGCCGGACCGAACACATGTTCTTCGAAGAAGGGCGCATAAGTGCCGTGCGCGAGATGATCTTGACGGACGATGAGGCGGGAAGGCGGGCTGCGCTCGACAAGATCCTTCCCATGCAGCGCGCAGATTTCGAGCAGCTCTTTGATATCATGGCCGGGCTGCCCGTGACGATACGGCTGCTCGATCCACCGCTGCACGAATTCCTCCCTCAGCACCAGCGAGAGATTGCCGGCATCGCGAACGATCTGGGTGTGCCGGTGGAAAAACTAAAGGCGCGAATTAGTGAGCTTGAGGAATTCAACCCCATGCTGGGTTTTCGCGGCTGTCGGCTCGCGATCCGTTACCCCGAGATTACGGAGATGCAGGCCCGGGCCGCATTCGAAGCCGCGATCAATGCGGCCAAGAAGGCGGACAAACCCGTCACGCTGGAGATCATGATCCCCCTCGTCGCGTATCGCCGCGAGTTTGACATTCTGCGCGACGTGATCCTCGCCACGGCGAAGACCGTCGAGAAGGAGACAGGCGCGAAGCTCGATTTTATGATTGGAACCATGATTGAGCTACCGCGCGCAGCTCTGCGGTCTGCTGAGATCGCGCAGGGTAAGTCCGGCGCGGACTTCTTTTCTTTCGGCACCAACGATCTGACGCAGACGAGCCTCGGACTCAGCCGCGACGACGCGGCTCCAATCCTGATGAGCTACACGGAGAAGGGGGTCTTCAAGGTCGATCCATTTGTGTCATTGGATGTGGAAGGCGTCGGCGAACTTGTTCGCATTGGCACGGAGCGAGGTCGCAAGGAGAAGCCGGGCCTCAAGATTGGCATCTGCGGCGAACACGGCGGAGATCCGAACTCGATCGCATTTTTTGATGAAGTCGGGCTCGATTATGTATCGTGCTCGCCCTTCCGCGTGCCAATCGCACGGCTCGCCGCGGCTCAGGCCGCAATCTCCGGCAAAATTGCGGACACAGAGGACTAGCTTCGCGTGGCTTTCTTGCGGAGCGCGACGTCACCAGTGGCGGTCTTGCTCATCGAGCGATGGGCGGCGCGGGCGTTCGCCCGTGCGCTTTGGCAGGATCGCCACGAAGATAAGCAGCGGCGGCAAGACGAGACACCACGCGATCCAGAACGAATAG
>JAUWCP010000314.1 GCA_030609245.1 Hyphomicrobium sp. | reverse complement strand
TGCCTCTTCCGTCATGAAGCAGATGATGACGGTTCTCACTTGCACGCCAAGCTGAAAGCCGATTGAGGCCGACACTATATTGTAATAGGCCGCGGTCCTGCCGCCACGACGCAATGCGCCTTCGCCGTATTCGCCTCCAATTCCCATGCCTGCCTTGACGACGGATGGAAACACCAAAACTCCTGCGGCCTGAGCCACAAGATCGCGTGCCCCTCCTATTTCGCGATCGAACCTATGGAGCGCCGCGTTGACGTCAGCATCGATCTGCGAACGGGAAGCCGCATGGGCCTGGGAGAATATTCCACCAAGCGCGACCAGCGAAACGATAATGAGGCGAGCAAGATAATGGGTCATGAAGGCCTACCTGTTTGAATCCAGGAACAGATTTGAAACGATCTAGCCGGCTCATACCAGCCGCTAGTGCTGAGAATGAGGCTCGAAAACGCCTCGGCCAGATCCAGACGATCCACATCACGTAACGATCACGAAATACTGCGTTCGCGCACACGGTGCAGTTGGGTCAGATGTCCACACATGGCACTTAGCGGACATTAAAGCGCGCACCATTTGAGAGGCCGCACGTCAAGACGAGGGTCCTCCAAGGGTAACGATAGCGGCCCGTTCCTCTTTGTGGCCGGGCACGTTCCCTGCAACTGGTGCGTTATCGCCGAAGGCCAGTTGAACGTGCGTTCTGGGAGATCTCGGGCTATGCTCTTCGTTCTGCTGTTCAGGACCGTTTGTAGACGCCCAGTGCAGTCCAAAAAGGGTGGCTGTCATGAAAGCATCCGTTGCGATGGGAATTCTCGCGTTCGTCGTCCTAGGCTTTCCTACGTCCGCGGACGCCCACAAACTGAAGCAGGTCCGCCGCGAGCTCATGTTAAAAGGCTATGACCAAATCGAATTCACGCGGACCAAGGCCCCGTACGCGGTCGATGCCTGTCGTGGAAGCAAGCGCCTCCACTTGCACGTCGATTGGTACGGCAAGGTCACTGTGACAAATGATACCCCCACTGGGTCCTGCCCAACGGAAGCGGGGAACGAGAACTCGACCATTTCCGCGGCATCGATGGAGAGGGACAAGACCGTCGGGGAGAACACCGTCGGGACCGAAACAGAGCCGAAGGACGAACCCGAGAGCGTCGACTGCAAGAAGTTCTTCCCCTCGATCGGCAGGTCGCTCACGGTGGCCTGCGAGTAAGCCGGCACCAAGCCTGAGACGGGCAGAAAGGCTTGGTATGGTTCGGCTAGGGGCGGACGAATGAATTGCGCCCGTTGGCAATCGCCTCGGCATTCGCCCCACAGGTACGTCCTTGATGAGTATCAAGGTCGCGCGCCGCTTGCGCTGTTAGCATTGCTCTTCACCCTACGACCCAAGAAGGGAGAGGTCTGATGAAGCTTAACATTGGCGCTTTTGCCCTCGCCTTTGGCATATGGTGGGGCGTTGGCATTTTCATCGCAACGTGGTGGCTGATCTTTGCTGGCGTCGAGACGACAGCACCGCTGTTCCTCGAGCACTTCTATATTGGATATAGCGCAACGCCGCTCGGCAGCCTGTTCGGACTCGTTTGGGGGTTCGTCTGCGGTACGATCTGCGGTGGAATTCTTGCGTGGCTGTACAATACTCTTGCCGAGCGAATTGGCGCTGAAACGTGGGCGCATACGAAGTAGGCGACACCGTATCAGTCTATCGGTTTCAAGCGTTGCGCTATTCGAAATTGCAACCGGCGACGCGACATGGCGGCGAGGAGGGTACGCCTGCACGCCAATAGCTAGTCGCAAAGCTCTTGAAGCAATCCTCTGCCTCGCGGTCGAGGCTTTGTTTAACAATGTCTAATTGGCGGCCGTCCGTCGTGCAGTTCCGGTTTATTGTTCCATCGGCTTGCCTGTCGATGAGATACTAAGAACACTCGGGGAAGGCTTGATCTGAATCACCATGAATAAGATGCAAGAACCAGATCGGCAGCCTGTCAATCTGCTCGATTACGAGCGGTTGGCGAAAGAACGCATGACGGCGATGGCCTTTGGCTATTACGCCAGCGGTGCCAAAGACGAGATCACTGTCGCGGCGAACCACCAAGCCTACAACGAGATCTTTCTCCGCTACCGCGTTCTTCGCGGTGTCGGCACGCGCGATACCGCGACGACGGTGCTCGGCCACAAAGTCGCGATGCCGGTGTTGGTGGCGCCGTGTGCTTTTAACGGCTTGGCACATCCGCTTGGCGAATTGGCAACAGCGCGTGGAGCGAAGGCGGCCGGCTCGATTTATGTGATGAGCACGATGTCCAACATCTCTATGGAGGACGTCGCTAATGACAGCAACGGCGCGCGCTGGTTTCAACTTTATATCTACAAGGATCGCGGGGTCACCAAGTCGCTTGTCGAGCGGGCTGAGGCGGCTGGCTACACGGCGCTCGTCCTGACGGCCGATGCGCCCATGCTCGGACACCGGGAGGCAGACGTCCGCAATCATTTCCATCTGCCCGACGGCTTGGTTGCCGCGAATCTGAGTGACCCGAAGCTAGGCACGATACCCCATGTCGCCGGAGCCTCTGGCATCGCAGAGTATTTTGCCAGTCTGTTAGACGACGACCTAACATGGCGCGACGTGGAATGG
>JAUWCP010000065.1 GCA_030609245.1 Hyphomicrobium sp. | reverse complement strand
AACCACTTGGCGCAGCGTACGCCAGGCGCTGCCGTTCCTGCTCCTAGTCGGCATTGGTGCCGGTGCCATCACCTTTGGCATATTGTCGAGGGTGCAGCCGCAATACGCCTCAGAAGCGCAAATCCAGGTGGTAGCCGCCACGACAGAAGGGACGCGGAAATCGTCGTCGGATGGCTGGGGCACGCAACACGACAGGGCAGCGATTGACGCCCACGTGCGCGCTATCATGTCGCGCGATCTCGCAGCCGAGGTCATCGAGCAAGAGTTCTTGGCCGACAATCCCGAATTCAATGATGCGCTGGATATGGCGGCCGTGCTGGGCCGCATGAAGAGCACCTTGGGATTGGCCGGCCCGCTGAGCAGAAAGCCCCAGCAGGTTCGCGTTCTTGAAGCCTATTACAAGCGCCTCAACGTCTACGCTCCCGAGAAGGGAGGCGTCATCGCTATCGGATTTACCTCGACCGATCCCCAGCTAGCGACGAACGTCTCTAACCGTCTCGCCGAGACCTATATTGCGTTGCTGAGGCAGCGGGTAGAGTCGCAGAAGACCCTGTTGCAGCAGGACTTACAGCGCAAGATTGCGATGCTGACGAGGGAAGTCTCCGATGCTGAAGTTGCGGTTGAGCGGTTCCGCGGGCTTGCAGCTATCTTCAGTAGGGCTCCCGACACCACGGGAAGCAACGCAAAGCAGCTGGACGAGCTGAGGCAAGAGCTTTCAACGGCGCAGGCGGTTCATACCGCGGCGGCAGCGCGCGTCGAAGATGCCCGCGAGATGGTGGCGCTAGGCAACTCGGATGCCTTGCCGGAAATTCAAAAGTCGCCGTTGATTCAAAACCTCAACCAGCAGCAGGTGCGCATCGAAAAGCGTATCTCGGAGCTGACCGCGACACTGCTGCCCGAACATCCGCACATGCGTCGGCTCCGCGCTGAACTCAAAGGTCTGGATCGGCAAACAACGAGGGAAGTCAAAAAGGTTCTCGCTGGTATCGAGAAGAAGACCATGATTGCTGGCCGTCGCGTGGAGGAGGTGCAGAACAGACTCGACGAGATGAGGTCGCACCTTAGTGGCTCAGGGGACGATGCCGTGCCGGTGCGCCAGTACGAGGAGGTCGCCAGGTCGAAGCGGGCAGAGCTTGAGCGCTTGGAGAAGCGCCTTGAAGCCAACCGTGCGCGCAACGACAGCCGGACAATTCCCCTCGAAGCGGCAATGATATTGCCGGCGAAGGCATCTGCATCCCCGAGTAGGCCAAAAATACTGCAGAACTCGGTGCTTGTCGCGATTGCTGTCTTTCTGATTGGCCTCGTATTGGTAGCGGCGAAAGCGCGCCTCACCGCATCGCGGTCAGCTGCCAGAGCGCGCAGAGAAGCATTGGCTCGCGCTGCGCACCCTGAGAACAGTGCCCCGCCACTGCTGATAAACGTTGAGGCCATGCGGCGTGCTCCTGGCGGTTCGCCTGAGATCGCGCTCGTATTCAATACGGTAGCAGGACTTGCCGACAAGCTGCGGCAGCGAGCGCCCACGGCCGGCGGATTCCGCACGTTGCTCACCAGTGAGACCGATGAGCTTGATCCAGTAAATGAAGCGATCGAGCTTGTGAAAGAGCTGACAGCTTCGGGCGCAGAGGTGATGCTGGTCGACTGGTGCCTCGATGGGCGCGGCGTAGCAGAAAAGATCGGTGTGCCATCGAAGCCAGGGCTATCAGAAGTTCTGCAAGGGCAAGCCAGATTCGGCGACGTGGTTGTGCGCTTGCCCGCTAGCAGCGTGCATCTCATTCCGTGCGGCGCGACCGCAGCACTCGCCTCTACGCTGCTCGATCCCGAACAGGTCAATCTCGCGCTCGATGCGCTCGATTCGGCCTATGATCACATCGTCGTCGTGGGCAAACATGCCGCCGCGCAGGATCTGTTCGAGGCCATCCAAGGCCGGTTCGACGCAGGCGTGATGGTGACGGAAGGGCGGCGGCGTGCGGGCGTCTTCCCGGATCCGCCAGGCACTTTCCTCGGTTTCGAGGTCATAGACATTGACCTATTCCGGCTTGAGCGGACCATCGGGGAGCAGCTGGCGCAAGAGCGGATTGCGCGGTTCACCGGCCGCGGCAGGGTCGAGGCCAGCGCAAGCTAGGCCGAGCGCGCGCCTGCACACTGCGTCGGACGGCAATGTACACCCCCCGCGCCCCTTGGGCGCATTGATTGCAAAGTGTTTGCTGACTATCACGCGCCCAGAGCAATTCGGGGGGCTATAGGTGATGGCGGTTTCGATGACGCAAGGGCAAGAAGGATCGCAGTCGGCGGATGCAGCCGTGCGCACGTGGCTGTTGATCGTGGCCGGGCTCGTATTTGCGATGATCGTTGTCGGAGGTGCGACGCGGCTTACAGACTCTGGCCTGTCGATCACGGAGTGGCTGCCCATCCTCGGTGTGATCCCGCCCCTCGGTGAGGCCGACTGGCAGGCGGCGTTCGAAAAGTACAAAGCCATCCCGGAGTACGCCATCGTCAACCCCGGCATGTCGCTTGCCGAGTTCAAGTTCATCTATTGGTGGGAGTGGGCGCACCGTTTTCTCGGTCGCTTCATTGGGGTGGCGTTTGCCGTTCCGTTTCTCGGGTTTTGGCTCGCTGGAAAGTTGCGGCCCGGTTTCGCATCCAAATGTCTGGGCGTGTTCGTGCTCGGGGGGCTTCAAGGATTCATTGGCTGGTACATGGTCAAGTCGGGGTTGGTGGACCGCATTGATGTGAGCCAGTACCGGTTGGCGCTCCACCTCTTATTAGCCCTCGCTATTATGGGGTTATTGATTTGGCTTGCTCTCGACCTTGTGCCCGACACCCAATCCCCGCGCTTGCAGACGGTCTCGCTCATACAGCGCCGGCTTGCCTTGGTACTTGTCGCGCTTGTATTTGTGCAGTCGGGGCTCGGTGCGCTCGTCGCCGGTTTAAAGGCGGGGCTGACCTACAACACCTGGCCGCTCATGGACGGCAAGCTGATCCCATCGGGACTTGGTGTGATGTCGCCATGGTATCTCAATTTCTTTGAGAACGTCACGATGGTGCAGTTCAACCATCGCGTAATGGCTTACGCCTTTGTAATCCTCGCGCTTTGGCATCTCATCGCATTGGCGCGCACGGCCGACGATGAGCGAGTTGTCAGATCGGCCGCGCTGCTCACCGTTGCCGTTCTAGCCCAAATGGCGCTTGGCATTTGGATGTTGCTGTCCCATGTGCCGCTGGGGCTCGGCCTTGTTCATCAAGCCGGGGCCGCGCTCGTTGTTGCAGCTTGCGTGCTGCACCTTCACCGTATGACGCGATCGGCCACGCGCGCTTGAGCGGCGCCCTTTTCTACGGCTCTTGTTTCGTCCAGGCCAAGCATCAGCTTGATATTTTGCACCGCTGCGCCGGACGCGCCCTTTCCGAGGTTATCGAGCCGGGCAACGAGAATGGCGTGATCGTGTTCATCGTTTCCGAAAACGAACAACTCCATGACGTCGGTTTCGTTGAGGGCCTCGGCCTCCAACTTCGTCATTGCGGACAGCGGCTGAGCGATCACCCTAACCGTAGGCATATCGCGATAGCGCGCATCCAATGCTGTTTCCAGATCGCTCACGCTTGGAGTGCCCGGGAGCGTACTTAGATGGAGCGGAATCGAGACGATCATGCCCTGCGGAAAGTTGCCGACCGAGGGCACGAAGAGTGGCCGCCGGATCAGTTTGGCGTAAGCCATCAGCTCTGGGATATGCTTGTGCCGAAGCCCAAGCGCGTAGATTTCAAATGAGGGGCCCCTACCCCCCTCGTAGGCTTCAATCATTTTGCGCCCACCGCCTGAGTAGCCGCTGACAGCGTTGATCGTGAGAGGGTAGTCGGGCGGTATCAGGCCTGCATCGACAAGCGGGCGAATAAGCGCAATCGCCCCAGTGGGATAACAGCCGGGATTGGCAACACGCTTGGCAGACCGTAGCGCTTCAGCCTGCGCCTCATCCAGCTCGGCAAAGCCATATACCCAATCGGGAGCGACCCGATGCGCGGTCGATGCGTCGAGAATGTGCGGCGCGGCATCGCCAAGTTCGTCGGCCAACGCCACAGCTTCGCGAGCGGCGTCGTCGGGCAGGCAGAGCACGACGAGATCCACGTCTGCCATAAGCGCCTTTCGCGCCGCGGGATCCTTCCGCTTGGCCGGATCGATGCTCTTGACGACGACACCCGAGAGCTGCGCCAACCGCTCCCGGATCTGAAGGCCGGTGGTTCCCGCTTCGCCATCGATGAATATTTTACGCTTTGCCAAGGTCCTGGCTCTCGAGTTCGTTTCGCCCCAAGGCAAGCGCGCTTAGGGCAATATTGCGCTGGCTTTAGGTCGCGGACAGCGGTGCTGTCAAATGTAGTCCAGTATGTGGGAACGGCCTACGTCAGTCCCAACCGGTGGACAATCGCGTGCCAGAGGCTCTCCGAGCAGCCAAAGTTGAACGCCTCGCAGGCGATTTCATGGGAGCCTTCATAGATCATATCGAGTGCCACCCAGAGAATGATGAACAAGCCGATCCATGTGATCCAGGGGTGCTTAACGAGAAGCCCGGCGATCATGTGGGAAGCGACCGCCATTAGGATGATCGCTACGGCGAGGCCGATGACGAGGATCAGCGTGGAGCCTTTCGCCGCGCCGGCTACGGCCAGAACGTTGTCGAGCGACATCGAGACGTCGGCCAGCGTGATGAGCCCCACCGCGGACCAGAACCCCAGCGGCTTCTCCGGCGCCGCGGCGGCCTGCGTGTGATCGTTGCCAGTCGTGATCTGCCGGTACATCTTCCAGCAAACGAACAGCAGCAAGAGCCCGCCTGCCAGTGTCAGACCAATGACAGTGAGGAGCTGGATGGTGATAGCGGCGAAGAATATGCGCAGAAGAACAGCGGCCGCGATGCCCCAGAAGATGACCTTCGTGCGCATTTCCGGTGCGACGCGCGATGCGGCGAGTCCGACGATGATGGCGTTGTCCCCCGCCAACACCAGATCGATCATCGTTATGTTGAGAAGGGCGACGAAATTCTGCTGCCACCAGTCAATTGACACCAGGTTTTCAAGTTCGGCCTCGGCGGCGGCCAGCATTGCGAACACGTCTTGTGTCAGCCATTCCATCGCTTAATCCCCCGAAGCCCTTTGCAACAATTGACGTTAAACGAGTGAGAATAAGTCCCGGCCTTGTGCACAGCTTGCAATGAGCTGGCTGTGAACGGGTTGTTGCATCGAGTAGTGGCCGCGGCAAGGTATCCTGCGCTAAATCAGAACAGCCCGCCTTGCAGCGGGCTGTCGATAGTCTTTGGTGTGATGCGGTGCAGGCTTATCGCTTGGCTAATCGGGAATTCCAAAACCATTTTTAGAACAGCCGGTTAGGGCGCCGAAAATTGGATGTGAACGCTCCTCCTGATCGGTCTCTCTAATCGCTGGACTGCCCATCTTCCAACCACGTATCGGGACCTTCTCTCTTTTTGCAGGTGACCTCTGACGAGTCGCACCGAGCGTACCTGATCGTTTTTCCGGTGACGCTCGCATACCTTTCATCGTCGAACTTAGTCTGAAGCACGACAATCTTCATGGCTTCTTGTACCAAGTCCTGGTTGTTACCATTTGAGTGCAACCATACTTTTCGACCCGATGGCCACTTGGTGTTGTAGACTTCAAGCTGAACCTTGTAAGCGTCGTCTCCCTCCAATTTAGGAATTTCGATGACGTACTTTTGAGGCGTGCGAACATTTATTAGTACATGGTTGCCGCTATAGCCTTCGCTAAGTCGTACATTTGCCCAACCCGATGAGCTTTGCGGTTCAATTATGCCTGCCAGACCAGCAAACTTGCTTTCCACTAGTTTCATAAAGAATTGGCCGCCTTCGATATCGCCGCAGCCATAATTCAATTGTTTCAGCTCTAGCTGCGTGCTCGGCGAGACCTGGGGAGCCTGCGGGCTCCGTGGGCTCTGCGGGTTCATGCCTCGTTGAGGAACAGCGGTTACGACGGTAACGTCGGTACCGGCTTGGGGGTCTCTGCAAACGCGGAGGACCAACTCACCCTGCGTAGCATGGGGACCGATGGCAAAATTCTCGTACTCGACACCCAACGTCATCAGTGGGATCGGGCCGTGGTTTAGTGCGGTCCGAGCTATGCCATCGTCCCACTCCTCCGCCCCAGAGGCAGCAGAAGTAATGGCGAGGCCAACGGCGGCAAGAGCCAATATGATCAAATCTCTAGCGTACGCGTACACAACAACCTCATCGGATTACGGCTTCACTCCGCTTAGTAGCCATTTTGAGCTACTATCTCAGCCGGTTTGGTCGATGTCACTCTGTTCCTTTCGGATCAGAACTCCGTTGGCGGGCGATTTACCAACTTTGTTATTGGTTCCTCGACAAAGGAGAAGCACAACTCCGATTTAGCCTCTATGTTAATCTGCGCGAAGCGAGATTAATTTATCGTAGAAACCCAGGGATGTCTCCGATGGCCCGCGTCAACGTTGATAGAATGTCCGTTAAGGATCTTCTTGCTCTTGAAGCGAAACTTCAGAAGGCAATCGCACACGTCCGGGAACGGGAACGGGCCAACGTCAAGCGGGAATTGACCGCCCTAGCTGAGAAGCACGGCTTCACGATACACGAACTCTTTGGCGGGCGCGGTAAAGGCAAGTCGGTCGCGCCGAAGTATGCCAACCCCGATGATCCTTCACAAACCTGGGCCGGTCGCGGGCGTAAGCCCCTTTGGCTCGTCGCCAAGATGAAAAAAAGGGGCGCCAAGCTCAAACAGTTCGCCCTCTGAGTTGAGGGACACCATTGCTGTTTGCAGTTGGGGTGGTTGCCTGGCCTGCCCCTCGGAGCGATACCAGTTTCTAAGTTAGAATCCGGCGCTCATTTGCCAGCGTCTGAACTAGCTAGAGCGGAGCGTAAGCCAGGATAGAGGCTGGCGGCAAGATCGTTTCCACAGACTAGCGACGGAAACTTATGGAACAAGGTCAGGGGTGATTGTGCGTGTAATGCGCGTGCCCAGGGCTCCGTCCGTAATGATCGGTCGCGACCCCGCGATCTTCTGCCGAAGCACCGCGCCCAACATTGTAGCCGATCACCCCGCCGAGCACGAGACCGATCACGAAGGCGAACAGAATCCACTGCATTGCCGCACGGGAGGGTCCACTCCGCTCGCTCTGAGTTTGGCTTTTTTTCTTCTTCTGGGCTATAGCCTAATCTCCCCAGAACTACATGTGCCGACCCAATAAGAAAGTTTATTTCTATCGCAGACACATTCACTATCGCTTGGAGAACTGGAAGCTACGCCTTGCTTTCGCACGGCCATACTTCTTGCGCTCAACGACACGGCTGTCGCGCGTTAAGAACCCCCCCTTTTTGAGTGTCGGGCGCAGTTCGGGCTCAAAGTAGGTCAATGCCTTGGAGATGCCGTGGCGCACGGCGCCCGCCTGACCAGAGAGGCCGCCGCCCATCACGGTCGCCATGATGTCGTACTGGGTGTTGCGGTTTGCAGCAGTGAGCGGCTGTTGCAAGAGCATCTGCAAGACGGGCCGCGCGAAGTATTGCGTGTAGTCTTTTTTATTGATCGTAATTATGCCTTTGCCGGGCTTCAGCCAAACGCGGGCAATGGCGTCCTTGCGCTTTCCGGTGGCGTAGGCGCGACCGTAGGCATCGAGCTTCTGCTCGTGCACCGGCGCAGCCGCCGCGGCGTCACCTGCTGGAGGCGCGTCCTTGAGCTGACCGAGGTCGTCGAGTGTCTTGGTTTCTTCCGCCATCTCGTTACACCCTCGCGTTCTTGCGGTTTAGCTTCGCCACGTCGAGCGTCTCAGGAGTTTGGGCGACATGGGGATGCTCGGCTCCCTTGTAGATCTTCAGGTTGCGCATCAGCCTGCGCTGCAAAGGTCCGCGCCGGAGCATGCGTTCGACGGCCTTCTCAAGCACACGCTCGGGGAACTTGCCTTCAAAGATCATGCGCGGCGTGCGCTGCTTGATCCCTCCAGGGTAGCCCGTGTGCCGGTAGTAGACCTTGTCAGTGCGCTTGTTGCCGGTGAACACAACCTTTTCGGCGTTGATGACAACGATGTTGTCACCACAGTCGACGTGAGGGGTGTAGATGGCTTTGTGCTTGCCCTTTAGGCGGATTGCGATGAGAGCGGCCAACCGGCCAACGACCAAGCCGTCGGCATCGATTAAGATCCACTTCTTATCCACCTCGCCGGGCTTGGCGACGTAGGTCGTCATGTGAGACGCTCCGTTTGTCTAGCGGTATCTCGGGCCTCAAGAGGGCTTTGGGCGACACCAGTGTGACGAGGCGGTCGCCGCGCCGTTGGGTGAGCCGAAGAACCAAAACGGAGCGTGATTGTCAATACGCGACTTGGACGGCATCGAAAAATAGCTCTAATACAATGCGTTGGCATATGCGGTAAAATATTACCGCATGTGGTGTCATATTACCTAATACAGATGACTCCCTAATAGAGGCGGCGAGAGTGCGCAACTCTTTACATTGTGGAGCGTTTTCTTGCGGAGCACGAGGACTTGCAGAATATGGCTGTGCCACGCAGATCAAGCAGTACTCGGACTATCTTCAAAGCTTGAAATAGGTCGCAAATCGAGGTGCAGTTGGGGCTCCAGTCCGTACCTGCTTGGACCAGATTAGAGTGAGAGGACACGTACTATGAGGCATGCTCTTCAGCCGGTGGCGTTCCTAATCGCGGGCCTGACGCTTAGTTTCTCCGTGTTAACGACCAGTGCCGTCGCTCAGGGTCGCGATGAGCCACCTATAGAGCAGATCAAGCTCACCGAGACGCAGGTGATGAATTTCATCGCAGCACAGCCAGACCTCGCCCGCCTCGCAGGCAAACTGGAAGACGCCGGTGATGGCACTCCTGCCATCAAGGCAGAGCTTGATGCGATAGCCAGGAAGCATAGCTTTTCCGACTTCGCCGAGCTTGACGACGTGGCGGCCAACATTTCCATCGTGATGGCGGGGCTCAATCCTGATACAGGCGAGTTCAGCGATCCCATCGACTTAATGAAACACGAGCTGGAAAACGTTAAGCGGGATAAGTCCATTCCAGGCGAGGAGAAGAAACACATCGTCGCCGAGCTCATTGAGGCGATCGAGACATCAGCCGCCGTGGTGCATCCGCAGAACATCAGGCTGGTGAAAGCCCATCGCAAAGCCATCGACAAGGCGCTGGAATAGCGCGCGATACATGTGGAGGTAAAGGCGCTAATGCAGGAGCGAGCCTCATCGGCAACAGGCCATAATGAGGGTGCGCACGAGCTTCTGATCGAGCGCCCGCAAAAGGGCGTTGCTGTCGTCACGATGAACCGGGTGGCAGCGCGCAACAGCTTGTCGCTGTCCATGATCGACGGGCTTCACGCGGCCGTCTCGGAACTTGCAGAAGATAGCGGCGTTGCCGCAATCGTGCTTGCCGCCAATGGCCCGGTTTTCTCAGCCGGCCACGATCTTAAGGAACTATCCGCTCACCGCGCCGACTCTGATAAGGGCCTTGCCTTCTTTGAGAGCACGATGGAGCGCTGCTCGGGCATGATGCAGGCCATTGTTGCGTGTCCCAAGCCAGTCATTGCTGCCGTGCAGGGAACGGCAACGGCGGCGGGATGTCAGCTTGTCGCCACCTGCGATCTTGCCGTGGCTGCTGAGAACGCAGAGTTCTGCACGCCGGGCGTCAATATCGGCCTCTTCTGCTCGACGCCGATGGTGGCGCTGTCGCGAAACGTGACACGCAAGCGTGCGATGGAGATGCTGCTGTTAGGCGAGATGCTGCCAGCCAGCGCGGCGGCAGAGTATGGGCTCGTTAATCGCGTGGTTCCCCAAGACGAGCTTATGGACGCCGCCATTTCTCTTGCAGGCAAGATCGCCAAGAAGCCGCCTGCGATTGTCGCAATGGGTAAGGCCGCTTTCTACACGCAAGCTGAGTTGCCCCTATCGGAAGCTTACGCCTATGCCACGAAGGTCATGGTAGAGAACATGATGACCCGCGATGCCGAAGAGGGCATCGGCGCGTTTCTTCAAAAGCGCAAGCCCAAATGGAAAAGCAGCTAGTGCAAACGCGCGAGTGGAGGTAGCCAATGGAGCCGCGGGTCTCGATCATCACGCTTGGCGTCAAAGATGTTGCGCGCTCGCGCGCGTTCTATGAAGCGTTGGGCTTCAAGGCTTCGACCGCGTCCCAGGAATCTGTGACCTTCTTAGATGGCGGAGGTGTCGTCTTGGGGCTCTATGGGCGGGCCCCGTTGGCCGAGGATGCAACTGTCGAAGATAGCGCGCCTGGTTTTTCTGGCGTCGCGCTCGCCCACAATGCGCGCAGCGAGGCCGACGTCGACACGGTGCTGGCCGAGGCGGTCGCCGCCGGCGCCAAGTTGGTAAAGCCTGCGGGAAAGGTTTTTTGGGGCGGGTACTCAGGATACTTTGCCGATCCCGACTGCCACTTGTGGGAAGTGGCATTCAACCCCTATCTCAAGCTCAGCGACGATGGTCGCGTTGAGCTTGATATGGGCGA